>JBJEFF010000134.1:0-33073 GCA_051873775.1 Allobaculum sp.
TGTTTCAGGGACTTCCGGAGTTACAGAGGGTTCGGATGTTTCATTTACAGGCTGTATTTTCTTTTTCTTAAAGAGCTTCATGCTTGCCCACCTTCATCGGGCTGGCTTTCTTCCTGATCATGAATCTGGTTGGCACGAGCTAAACGCATCAGCGTCAGGCCGCGTTCAAATTCGTTTTTCTGATTCTTGCGAAGGCTGGTGAGGATAATACCGGTAAAGAAACACAGCAGAGTAATGATGCCGAGCATACTTACCATAATTAATGTCGGTAGCTTATCGACTAAACCCGTGTGGAGATAGTTTATATAAATAGGAATAAACAGTGCCGCTGTGATAATCAGGAACACCATGGAAATCCAGGTAAAGAATGCGAATGGTTTCGTATCACGGAGCAATGTCCCGATTGTCTTGAGGACTTTAATGCCATCGCTGACGGTATTCAGTTTCGAAACACTTCCTTCCGGACGGTCACGATAGCCGATCGGCATTTCAGCAAGTTTCATATTCTTGTCGAGCGCAAAAATCGTCATTTCCGTTTCAATCTCGAAGCCTTTGGAACATACCGGGAAAGATTTTGCAAAATCCCAGGAGAAGGCACGCAGACCCGTCATGATGTCTTTTACTTCGGCATCAAAGAAGGTGTTGATCAGCGCACGGACCAGACGGTTTCCGGTATTGTGGAACGGACGTTTGTTTTCGGTAAAGTAAGTCGAAGACAAGCGGTCTCCGATTGCCATATCCGCACCATTGTATAAAACTTCATTAGCAAGTTTTACAGCATCTTCTGCCGGATAGGTATCATCTCCATCCACCATTACATAGCAGTCGGCTTCAATGTCTCTGAACATGGAGCGCACAACATTTCCCTTTCCCTGCTTTCTTTCATAACGGACAATTGCGCCGGCTTTGCGGGCAATCTCGTCAGTATGGTCGGATGAGTTGTTGTCGTAAACATAGATATCGGCATCCGGAAAAACTTCGCGATAGTCACGAATGACTTTTTCGACGGTTGCGGATTCGTTATAACATGGAATCAAAATTGCAGTTTTTTTATTCATAACTTTTATTAAATCAAATTTGGTGTCATTTTCAAGATGACCGAATTGCCTTTCCTATCGATCATATCCGACATTGGCCTTATTGTCAGTAATGCAAAGTCCTTTTCAGAACTTACAAGGTTACATAGGTTACATCAGTTATCCGGATTCATTTTTTGTCAAATGATATAGCCAGGTTTCATTTTGCACTGTGCATGCGATATTGGTGTATAGAGATTGATTAATCATTCTATTTTTCTTAATTTATAATTAGTGTCGGTTTCATGATGAATTTGTGAAGAATCGGAATAATGAAAACTGCACTGCTTTTTTATGACAATCGAAAGGATTTTATTATGAATTTTTCGTGGAGCAAGCCATGGGAATCATGTAAATCATGGTTCAAATCAAAAAATAAATCCGTTTATAGCTCACCTCTGCCCAAAACCCTTTACTCGAAAAGAGTCTGGATCTGCTTCGGAATCTGTCTGTGTCTGTTATTCGGCTTATACGTCGCATGGATGCTGATGGTTCCGATGGTCAAGGCGCCGGATGAAAAGGTACGCATCATCCTGTCCGACTATGTCTTCTATAATCATCATCTCCCTAACGCATGGGATGAATCAGTCCGTATCGGCATATGGGGCTTCTCGTATGCTTTGCGCCCGATGCTTGCTAATATCCTCGGGGCATTCAACATGTGGATCGTTTCGTGGTTTACACAGGATCCGCTAGCTCTGTTCTATGGAGCACGTATCGTTTCCTGCTTTTCCGGTGTGGCGATGGTGTACTTCATGTTCCGCACCTGCGAATGGCTCGACTGGAAGCCAGCATGGGCATTTCTGACCGCCTTTGTCTGTGGGCTGATGCCCCAGATTGCCTTCCTGGCCAGCTACAGCAATAACGACTTATTCTGCATGGCCGGTGTTAGTGCTGTACTGTACTGCTGGATCAGAGGAATGCGTCAGGACTGGTCGTGGTCGATCTGCATTAAGTTTGCCTGTGCAATGGGAATTACTATCCTGTCCTACTACAACAGTTATCCTTATATATTAATGAGTATTCCTGTTTTCTTTTTCTCTGCCTTCCACCGTCACATGAGCAAGGAAGAAAAGATAGAAGTATGGAAAAAAGCAGGCGTGATCTTCATCATCACTTTCCTGCTTGCCGGCTGGTGGTTTATCCGCAACGGTATTCTGTATGATGGCGATCTTCTCGGTACGAAAACCCGCCTCATCATGGGTGAACAGTTCGGTGATCCCGGCTATACACCGTCCACCGTCTTTAAAGCACAGCGTGAAGGCGTAGGATTCTTTGAAATCTGGAACTACACTCACGGCTATGCCTTCTCATGGTCGAAAATGACGTTTATGTCCTCTGTTGCCCTGCTTGGAGTCATGGACTTTCTGTTTCCGGCAGAGGCTTATGACTATCCTGCACTTTTCCTGGTGATCGGGTTAGCCGCATTTGCACTGCAGACACTTGTATGGGCAGCACGGATGATTGTCGATAAAGTCAGAAAACTGCCGAAACACCATCCGACTTCGCAGAATCTGTTCTTCTTTATCGTGGCACTGCTTTGCGCTGTCATGGTGATCCTGCTGTCCATGTACTACTCCTGGACGGATGATTACCAGCCGCAGGGCCGCTACATTATGCCTGCGTTTTCAACCATCATCCTGATGATGATTGCCGGATTCCGCTTTATCGTCGTCGACATTTCTCTGCTGTTCGGCAAGAAGCATCATTCGACTGCTTACTCTGTCCTTTCCTGGCTCGTGGCAATTCCGTTATGTGCTGCCATGATCGGATTTCAGGGGTATGCCTACTGGCGCGTCAGTCCGACTTACCTGAACGATTACACGCGTATGCAGCAGTCCTATCTTGAATTCAAGGAAAAATTCTATCCCGGCTCCACACAGGGCCTGATGGAAAAACAGGGACAGGAACTGGCACAGAAAGGAGCCTCTTCCGCTCCGTCGAGTACCAAAGATCCTGATTCTTAAAACAATCAGACGGCTTACCGGATTCTCGGTAAGCTGTTTTTATATCGGAGAATGGAAATCACATCCCTTTGGTCGATGGATTCTGACGTTCTTCCTGTGCTCCGGGAATATAGATTTCTGATTCGATAAACCAGCGATTACGCTCCCAGAATAAATTGCGCTGCTGACCGTTCATTCGGCACGTATAGCAGACGCCGCATCCACCCGCTTTGGAATACGTCTCCCGGATTGTTAATACTTTATCGATGCGGTAACGGTGATGATCCCAGCATACAAATAACGGTTTCAGCGTTCCGTCCTGAAAAATCAGAGTCACCACATCGACATAATACTTAAAAAGCTTCATCAGCTAATTGGACCATCCAGGACCCCCACTGGATGAACCTGATGCAGCAGACCATCCGGATCAAAGTCCGTCAGACGTGCATCAACCTGTGAAGAAGCCATCCGGCACGAATCATAGCCATATCGTGACCGGATCTTGTATAGAACTTCTTCAATTGCCCGCTCTTTCTGTCTCGAATCCGGCGTGCTGAATAAATCCAGCTGGTCGAAATTCTGGTTTTCGGAAAGCATGGAAACATGAATCCCGACTGAACGCAACGGTTCTTCATCAATCCAGAGTTTCGAAGCCAGATGCATCGCCGCATCGAGAATATCAACGGCCAGATCTGTCGGCTGTTCAAACTTTTTCTGCTTTCCGCAGCTTCTTAAATCGGTTCCCCGCAGATAAATGCTGATGGAACGGCCTTTTAACTGCGCCTTTCGCAGATCCGCCGCAATGCATTCGCTCAGTACCCGGAACACCTCCCGCAGCTGACCCATGTTCTGAATATCCTTCACCACCGTTTTGGAATGACTGATTGATTTAGGCGGTCGGGTATAGCCCACCAGATGGACTTCACTTTCATCAAGACCATTGGCATAGGACCAGAGCAGATGCCCCATGACGCCAAAACGTTTTTCTAGCTGATAAACGGAGCGGTGTGCTAAATCGCCGATCGTAAAAATACGCATTTCATTGAGATGGTTTTTCATCCGTGAGCCAACCATCAGCAGATCTTCCACCGGTAGTGGCCAGACCAGGTCCGGAACATCCTCTTCCGTAATCAGCGCAAAGCCTTTGTGCTTGAACAGATCGCTTCCGAGCTTGGCAAACACTTTATTAAACGAAACACCCATACTCACAGTAATGCCGAAGGTCTGATAGACTTCGTCCTGAATTTTCTTAGCCAGTTCAACACCATCTCCGAACAGCTTCTGCGATTCGGTTAAATCAATCCATGCCTCATCAAGGCCGAAAGATTCAACACGATCGGTATATTTACGATAGATATCCTTGATTTTTTCTGTGTAATACACATAGGCATCATAATCAGGATGAATGATGGTCAGATTCGGACATTTGCGTCGGGCATCCCGTAATGATTCCGCTGTTTTCACATTTGCTGCTTTAGCCAGGTCGTTCTTCGCCAGAATAATGCCGTGCCTCTTTTCTTCACTACCACCTACTGCCATGGGCACGTTACGCAGATCCGGATGAAGCATCTCTTCGATCTGGGCATAGCAGTGGTTGATATCACTGTGTACAATTACCCGTTTCATGCCTCCAGTATAGTGTCGTTTTTCTTCTCCGACAACCAGTTTACGCACATTTAGCGCACATTATGATTTATGAATATATTTTGTGCGCACATTCCTTCTCTTCTCTTTTGTGCGTCTCTGATTCTTTCATCCGGAGTTTCGGCGCGTGAATACCGTCTCTCTTTATTTCTCAAAAGATCCGTAACGTTTTATGTCTTTTCATGCTTTTCATCTTTCATGATCCTGTTTGGATGACTGACCAAAGTGTGCATCGGTATTTCAAAACCAATTCATATTTCTGGGCAGAATACGCATTCTGTAGTTCCCGGCTGTTGCATCCGAAATGAGCGTTTAACTTTAAAATGAAAACCCCACGGTAATTTTTCGGTCATTTACGCTCAATACGCTCACAACGTACGCAAGATAAAGGTTATTTTTCGCTTTAAAATTCGCGTTTTTTCCGCACAAAGTAAGTATCTAACCTTTTATTTAGTTGCGCACATGTTATAATTTGGCCATGAAAGTAAATATCCCAGACGCGCTGAATCAATTCAAAGAAGATAACAATTTGACGAATGACTATATTGCGAAGTACTGCGGTGTAACCCGCTCTACAGTTTCGAGATGGTGCTGTGGCAAAATCCGCAAAATTGCTCCCGACACGATGCGTCGTTTAGCTGAAATGCTCGACATCGATTTCGATGATCTGACGCGTGTGCGCGGTCTGCAGCTGCGCCGTCCTATTTTAGGTACCGTCAAAGCTGGATATGGTTTACTGGCTGACGAAAACATTGAAGGCTATGTCGATGTGACCGAAGATGACTATCATCGCGGTGATTATTTCTTAAGAGTCACCGGTGATTCCATGAAGGATGCGCACATTCACGAAAACGACCTGTTATACGTAAAGCAGTGCCAGGATCTTCCTTCCGGAGCAATCGGCGTATTCCTGATCGGTCAGGAAGAAGTCACTGTTAAAAAGCTCATCAAAAAAGAAGACTACTGGGTGCTGATGGCTGCCAACTCCAAAGTTGACCCCCGCATCTTTACCCTGCGCGAACTCGAAGAAACTCCTGTCCAGATTCTTGGGCGGGCTATCTTCTCCCGTTCTGACCTCGTGACTCACTTCTAGACTTTTTTCCTCGATCCTTTGGTCAAATTATCTTCTTCAGGGCGCAATCCAAAACGACATGAAAGCCAGCCGCTTCTTCCGGCTGGCTTTCCTTTTGTCTACTTTTGTTTTTTCAGATATTTTTCCCGAAGGCGGATCCGGACCAAAAACTATGCATATTTCCCCTGTTTCAAAGTGAATCATTAGTACTTAGAAATGAGGAAATTCTTCGTTAAACTTTATTGAAAAGTAAATATTTCCATTCAAACTTGCCTAAAAGTTCACAAATTTACCTTAAAATCACTTTTTCCGAAACCATTTGGACTTTTGTGTTGTTTTAGCTGTTCGGCTTTCATTTCACTTTCGCTAGGTTGTTTTCCTGTTATACTTATTCCTGTACCCACCACCTGCAAGTCAGCTGGCGGGGGGAGATCTTGAAGTGGACGACCTGTCAAATTCCGATTCGACAAGCAGGTTGTTTTTTTAACCCTGAAAAGTCCGCTTCACGCTTTAATCACAGCTAAATAACGTGAATCTCTTGCAGAACAATTATTGATCTTATCGGATTTTCACAACCTATTTACTGCCCAATCGACTGAACCTGTTTCAGTCTGTAATTGTTTTTATCGATATATATAATGAAAAGGAGATTCGCTGATGAAAGTCATTAAACGTAGTGGCGAAGAAGCGATTTTCAACGTTTCGAAAATCGAAAACGCTATTCGCAAAGCTAATAAAGCTACCACCCACAACCAGCTTACAGAAGAAGCTATCCTTTCTGTCGCTGACAAAGTTGCCCGTCAGTGCGAAGATCTGACACGTTCTGCCGGGGTTGAAGAAATTCAGGATATGGTCGAAGCTGCTCTGATGAGCGCCGGCTACTATGCAGTCGCAAAGAACTACATTACTTACCGTTACGAACGTGCACTGGTCCGCAAGACAAACTCCACTGACTCGCAGATCATGTCTCTGCTCGAACGCAACAACGAAGAAGTTAAACAGGAAAACTCCAACAAGAACCCGTTAGTCAACTCTGTACAGCGCGACTATATGGCCGGAGAAGTTTCCAAAGATATCACCCGCCGTTTCCTGCTTCCTGCTGACATCATGGACGCTCACGACAACGGTCTGCTCCACTTCCACGATGCTGACTATTTTGCTCAGCACATGCATAACTGCTGCTTAGTCAACCTGGAAGATATGCTTCAGAACGGAACTGTTATTTCTGAAACAATGATCGAAAAACCGCACAGCTTCTCTACTGCCTGCAACATCGCAACACAGATCATTGCTCAGGTCGCAAGTTCCCAGTACGGCGGACAGTCCATTACTCTGTCTCACCTTGCACCATTCGTACAGGTTTCCCGTGAAAAAGCACGTAAAGACGTATTCGATGAACTCAGTGCCATGAACTTACCGACAGACGCTGACACTGTAAACGAAATCGCTGAAATGCGTGTTCAGAAAGAAATCGAAAAAGGTGTTCAGACTATTCAGTATCAGGTCATCACATTAATGACTACGAATGGCCAGGCTCCTTTCATCACTGTCTTCATGTATCTCAACGAAGTTGAAGATCCTCAGACAAAAGCCGACCTTGCTTCCATCATCGAAGCTGTTCTCAAACAGAGAATCCTCGGTGTCAAGAACGAAAAAGGTCACTACATCACTCCTGCCTTCCCGAAACTGATCTATGTTCTCGAAGAAGACAACATCCATCCGGACAGCAAGTACTACTATCTGACTCAGTTAGCCGCTAAATGTACCGCAAAACGTATGGTTCCTGACTACATCTCCGAAAAGATGATGTTACAGCTCAAGATCGACAAAAACGGTGATGGTCACTGCTATCCGGCAATGGGATGTCGTTCTTTCCTGACTCCGTACGTTGACGAAAACGGAAAACCGAAATACTACGGCCGTTTCAACCAGGGCGTTGTTACGATCAACTTAGTTGACGTTGCCTGCTCTTCCAAGCGTGATGAAAAAGAATTCTGGCGTATTTTCGACGAACGTCTTGATCTCTGCTACCGCGCACTGATGATCCGTCACAACCGTCTGCTCAACACACCAAGCGACGTTGCGCCGATCCTCTGGCAGAACGGTGCTCTTGCCCGTCTTGAAAAAGGTGAAACCATCAACAAGCTCCTGTTCGGTGGTTACTCCACAATTTCCTTAGGTTATGCCGGCTTATGCGAAGCCGTTTACTACATGACTGGCGTTTCCCACACTGATCCGAAAGGCTATGCTTTCGCTAAACGTGTTATGGACTACCTCAATGCTGCATGTGCTAAATGGAAAGCTCAGAACAACATTGACTTCTCCTTATACGGAACACCAATGGAATCCACTACCTACCGTTTCTCCAAGAAACTGCAGGACCGTTTCGGTGTCATTCCTCATGTAACAGACAAGAACTACATCACGAACTCCTACCACGTGCATGTAACTGAACCAATCGATGCGTTCAAGAAACTGACTTTCGAAGCTCAGTTCCAGAAACTTTCTCCGGGTGGTGCTATTTCCTATGTCGAAGTACCAAACATGGAAAACAACCTGCCTGCAGTAATGGCTTTAATCCAGCACATCTATGACAACATCATGTATGCTGAACTGAATACAAAATCTGATTACTGCCAGGTTTGCGGCTATGAAGGCGAAATCGAAATCGTCGAAGACGAAAACCACAAACTGATCTGGAAATGCCCGAACTGCGGTAATACCGATCAGGATAAGATGAACGTTGCACGCCGTACATGTGGCTACATCGGTACTCAGTTCTGGAACCAGGGCCGTACTCAGGAAATTAAAGAACGTGTTACACATCTCTAATATTTATTTTCAAACATTTGAAAAATTACAATCTAATCGTACTTATAACAATCTAATCGTACTTATATTCAGTTTGTCGTTGAATGAAAATGACAATCAATTCGATCCTACATATTGCTTTTAAGCAGATATATAGGGTAAACCACTATATTTAAAGCTTTTTAGAGCCGAATTCAAATTGATGAATTCGGCTCTTTTTTTCAAGAAAGTTACAATCTTATCGTACTAATAAAAAACAGTCTTCCAGCATAAATTACAAACACTCGTACTCATACTTACGAAAATATTGGAATAATTACAACGTATCGTAGGTATACTAGATATCCAATGCTATAGTATGTTTAAAATTTACAATCATATCGTTCCAATTTAGATATAGAAAGGAGGCATGTGCCCAATGAATCAGTCTTTCATCAAACTAGGGTTAGCCTTCAGGCTTTCAGAAAAAAGCAAAGATTATCGGATTCTTTCTGTTAGTACAAACATGATTTGTCTATGTGCGATGAACACTTCCAAAATGGAGTTCCTATCTATATCTCCTGACACCCTCGAAAATTGGTTTACCACCGGTAAAGCGGAGACTGTTGAGGAGAATATCCCAATCGTTGATAAATATCTATTGCCGGATAACGAACGCGAATATTTCGAGAGAAAACTAAAAGCATGTACTGCTATCTTCTCACACTATAAATACGATCTTGACGAACTAAGTTCCAAGAAAAGCAAGCCTTATCTTGAAGATGTCTGCCAGGAGGTCGGTATTTCAAGACAAGTAATGAGCAAGATTTTCTTAAGATACTTGCAAAGCGGGCTTAGGGAATATGCACTTCTCGATCATCGGGTGCTGAGAAAACTGGTATCAGGGCAGACAAAAGGGCTTCGGGTCGATGGGCATAGCCCTAGAAGCTACAACGGAAAAAACATTCTGGATGAAGCCGATTTTAAAAACATGGATCGTTATGTCAAAAAATACCTAAAGTGCGAGATTAAGAGCCAAACGCAAGCATATTTAGATATGATCGATGACAAATATTCCAAATGGATAAAAATACTGGATGAAAGTGGGAATGAAATTCTCATCCGCAAACCTGTTGAACACCGGCCTACCATCAGGCAATTTCGCTACCATTTATCAATCATAACAACTGACAAACAAAGAAAAGAAGCTAAGAAGGGCAAGAGAGTTGTTCGCAACGATATGCGAGCTCATCGTGGAACGGTCAGGGACGGAGTTCGAGGTCCGGCTCATATTGTTGAAGTCGATGCCCAGGAAATGGATATTGCATTAGTATCGAGTGAATATCCGGACATTCCTGTGGGCAGACCGATCCTGTATATCATGATCGATGTTTTTAGCGAGCAAATCCTTGGTGCTTCGCTGGCTATGGACAATAACTCTATTGTCGGACTGACCAACTGCTTTGCAAGTCTTGTTGAAGATAAAAAAGAACTATTCAGGAAATATGGAGTCTCATTCCCTGTCCTGAGCGACGGAACTTCAATAGATGAAATTTGGCCAACCAATATCAAGCCTAAAGTTGTCCGATACGATAACGGATCCGACTTTGTGTCCAATGATATGAGAAGAATTCTTAACGAGCTCAATATCGATGCCCGCTTCGTGCCGCCAGGAACAGGATCAATGAAACCGTTGGTAGAGAATTTCTTCAAAACCGTCAAAACCAGCCTGGATGACCTGCTTGCTCATAAAGGTCTTATCAGATCAACATATGGGTCAAAACACCACGAAGAAGCCTGCCTAACCTACGAAGATGCTTATCAAGTTGTCCTCAATCATATAGCCACACACAACTGCCATCCCTTAGTTGATTTCACTCTTCCCGCTCAAATGAAAGCAAAAAAAATCATTCCATCTCCAGTCAATCTTTGGAGATATGGATGTGAGGAAATGCTGGAACCGGATATCATTCCGGATCGTGACGAGTTTCTATATCATCTAATGCTGCCCGCAAAAGCAAAATTATCGAAAATGGGTATCAAGCGATCTGGACTGACCTACTTCAACAGTAAAGATAAGGAACTTGAATCAAGGATGGTGTCTGCCGGTACGAGCAGACAACCTTTTGAATGCCGCTATGATCCAAGAGATATGGGCAGACTTTATTATCTGAAAAATGGGGCACTCCAGGTACTGACGCTCCCAAAAGGTGATCCATTCCTCGCCAGCTACTTTGGCATGTCTGAAAAACGTTATAGAGAACTTCAGGACATGAACAAAGATACCAGTAAGAAAGCAGAGGAACTCAAGACACAGCTCAGAATCAACGAACGTCGCAAAAACAGAGAACTCATCAATCAGAGAAAGAAAGAAAATCCAGAGCAACACGACAAAAAAGGAATCAAGGATTCCCGTAAAGAAGAAAAAGAGGTTATTTCTGGAAATAACAGCTTTGCTGAGAGATTTGGTTTGGACAAGGGACCGTTTAACGGCGTGGAAATTCCGACTGATGATAGTGTTGCAGAAGATAGTGCAAGCAACCCAACTCAGAAAGGTGCGAATTCACCCGAAAAGATGGAACCAAAAACACCTGAAGAAATCGAAAAGGATATCGAGGCTCATACATACACCTGGCTCGAAGACTATTATTGATATCTATTATTCGACAAATGAGAGTTACAAATGAAACCAAAAATTGAATACGTTACGGGCTTGCAGCCTGGCGAAAATCAATATCTTGTTGGCACGAGCAATCCGATCTCACCTTCAAATAAGAGAGTAGATGCCCGGTATGTCCAAAATCCAAATGCCCACGGGAACATCTTTATCGAAGCTCTTCCTCCTGTGCCCCAGGTGTCCCAGTTAATGAGTTACTACCACATCCCAATCGTAGTTCCTTCCAAGGAAGAACTTGAAGAATGGGATCAGACGTATCGAACTGATAATATCGATGACCAGTTAAATCATGTAAGAGTTGTTCTTCCATTCCATACGCTGCTTGAATCTCAATTCAGATCGATTATCTACTCATCATATAGAAACCGACAATTGATCATCAACGAAGACTATAGCCAGGATGTGGTCATTAAGAACAAGAAGGTAACATCCAGTGCTTTGACCGAAATCATCGAAGAAGCAAACGTCACTCCTGGTTTTAGACTGATCGGAACGAGCGGATGTGGAAAAACGACAGGTATCAACATCCTGCTTTCTCATTATCCACAAGTTATTTATCACCATATCGATGAATATACTGTTATAACCCAGCTCCTCTACATTGTTGTTCAATGTACCCCTAACAGTAACTTCCATCAGCTGTACGAAAACATTGGGAGAGCGATCGACAAAGCCTTGGGGAACAGAGGTAAGTTCTATCAGACAGAATTCTCAAGAAAAAAATCTCTAAAAGACAAATACTCCCTGCTGCATGATCTGATTGAGCACCTTGCAATCGGCTGCATCATTTTTGACGAGATTGAATTGATGGATCTTAAATCATTCAAAGAAACTTCTATGGAGACATTTCTGTCATTGACCAACATGACTGGCGTAGCCATTGCCGTGGTTGGCACCACAGATGCCTTAGAAAAAATGTTCACTAAGACGCGTCTAGTAAGGCGTCTTGGAATTGAAATCGAAGCCAGCAAATATTGCTCAGACCCTCAACTGTTTAAACAGATCTGTTACCCGATCACACAGTATCAGTGGAGCAGCGAGCCCATCAAATATACTGATGAACTGGTTGACGCTCTATACAATGCTTCCCACGGTGTTATCAGCGATCTCATTGGAATCTATAAAATGATTCAGAAAGACCAGGTCCGCACAATTCCTTACAAGTATGGAAATAAAAGAACGTCCAAGGTCCGTCAAGTTACGCCGGAATATATCGCAGATATGTCTGGAAAATACTTTTCGCTCCTTGATTCATCAAGAAGAAATGAGGAACAGGTAGACTCTTCAGACTATTTGGAGGATGTTGCAAAAAGGCTTGCCGATCAGCTTTCTGCTGAGGAGCGGAAAACTCTTGCCAAAAGCGAGGAAGACTTTCAAAACATAACTGAACAATCGTCTGATTCAAATATGTTCCTCACGCTTTCCGAAGTGGCGGGAATCATTCAAAATGACTTTCCTGGTCAGTACGGATCTGAAGAGATTTCTAGAGAATTTTTTAGCCTTTATCAAGATTCTATGCCTGCACAGGAGCTTTCAGTAAAAATCATCGCAAATCTCAAAGACAGCAAAAAACTGCAAAAGAAGAAAAAGAAAGCTGTTCCCAAGAAGGATCCCGTGACCATAGAAGATCTTCAGAAATTTCTTTTCAATGATTAGCTGCTTACCCAAGCGTAAAACGAGGGATTCTAAAATTGAATCCCTCGTTTTTATATTGAAACCGGATCGGTCTTGGTTAGTTTTTCCAGCTGGTACCGAATATCCTGTAGCCCCGGCTGCCATTGTTTACATTTTTTCAATTGGGCAACAGCCGTTCTTACTTTCTCTGGAGTATCCAGATATTTAGAAACTAACCGAGGAAAATCTAATGGGCGTTCCATATCTTCTGTGAGCAGACCATTAGCAATTAATGAGCAGATCAAATCCTGCTTTGAATGAATTGAGTCAAGGTCATAGTGATCAGTGACAAGAGATATGTTTGTTGCTTTGACCTGATTGATCTCGGAGCCAAATACGATACTGTAATCAACCCCTTTCAGTTTCCAATACTTTTTCTCAATCGCAAGTCTTTCCAGGACCCTTTGTGATCCATTTAATAAACCGTCTTTATTGTCCTTAACCGATACAGCATGATGGCGAAGCTTACCTTTATCGTCTATATAATCGACCAGAAAGTCTGTCGACATCCTTTCGTCTTTGTCTGAAGCAGCCGGTTTTCTAAGATGATTCGCAGATGCAATCGCATCGGTCAAATCTCGATCAAGAGGAAACTGTTCTCGAACATCTATGACATTATCGTTCCATCGGATCAGATAATAAATGCAGGCTTCGTTCAATGATAGCGTATGGATTGACCTTTTATGCTTCCAGTCACGCAATAAAGATCTGACACCGTCGCTTCCGGATTCTCTTGTCCAAATCCATGGAACGTACTGGTCCAGATGCCCTTTACCTCGACCATCTTTAGCTTTCTGCTTTCCTGTCTTCCGCTTCATATATCACCCTCATTAATTCTTCAAAATCAGACTGCATATGTTTAGGAGCACCATCCAGATAGGGCAGAAACCCTTGATAAGACAGATTATTTTCAGCAATCAGCCTTCTCAGAGCGAACGTTACTTTTCTTTTACTCCAGCCAAAATGAAACCGCTGCTTCAGAATATCCAGCACCTCCAGATAAAGATAGTTATGATCATTAATATGCCATGAGTCACCTTTTACTTTTGCCTGTCCATCTTCGAATTTCAGTGTCCGGCCATGACTTCCAGACTCTTTGTTGGTCGTAATGTGAAGCAGGTCTGGCTCCTGGTCGATGATCCCCAGACTGAAAGCAAGGCTTTCTCCGTTCATAAAGCCGATTCGTCTGCCATTTCGAAGGATATACCGTTCATTAAAGTATCTTTCAGGTGTCAGCTCTGTTACTTCCAGAGAGTATATCCCTTTGTAAAGCTTGCAGATCTTGCCCTTTTTAAACAAAGAATTTAAGCCACTTTTGATTAAAGGATATTCCATATCAAACATCCGTATATCTTCCAGGAAAATCAGTTCATTCAAATCGTACCGCTCTTTTAGATAAGCCAGGAGTCTGTCATCCCGATATTCGGTTCCAACCTGTGTGCCTTTTACTTCCAGAGGAAGGTCACGCGAAGGAGTGGGACGGGAAAGCTCCTGAAGAATGTAATCTAAGGAAAAAGTTTTTACCAAATCGTCAGTAGTATCCTGGATTTGGTACGTATTATCTTTAAGCTTTTCCAGCAGCCTGTATCTTCCTGCTGAAAGGGAGTACACAATTTTCTTTGCTTCATTTTCCCGAAAGAACGGCCTACAGTCAGGGCATCTCTGTCCGATCAGAAAGCGATTCGCTCTGCATTCGAATACCTTACCACAATCGTTGTGACGAAATTTGACCTTATCCACCGCATGCAGATCATGGTCGCACATAACGGTATATTCGTTTCCAGTAAGGTCCTTTACTTTCTTCCTGTAGGTCTGGATGTCATAGGTATTTTTCGAGCAGCACCTGCAGTTTGGAAACTTGATGAATTTAGAATACCAGCATTCAAAGTCATTCCCGCATTCATCATGGTGAATCCGACAGGTATTGTCATAACCGTTAAATTCAATCAAATGAAACCCGGAATGGGCTTCGACTTTCTTTTTTGCTTCTTCAAAAGAAATTTTCTGTTCACATGAGCACCTGACACGATCGAGCATGAGTGATCTGGGGCGTGCAGTATAGATTCTGCCACAGGCGGTATGTTTTACTCGTACAACATCACTGTTGCCCCGGTAGTCATCAAGCAATTCATAAGTACCGTCGTTCAGATTTTCAAAGATCTGCCTGAACTTTTCCTCATCGCTTAGTTTTTTGTCAGCCGTTTCCTCTCTCCAGCCCATCATGAACCCGTAAGGTGTTGTCACGAACCTTTCGTGACTATCCGCGTTTTCCATTTCCAGAATTGTTGTTCTAAGCGGATTGAATACGTTATATTTTCCCCCAAGCAGCTGAACGAAGGAATTCAGGTCATCCCGGGTTTTTTCACTTCTTTGAATGGATCCTTTAAGCACTTCAGGATCAGGATAGATCAATAAACATACCGTAATAACGCTTGGTATATCGACATAAGCCCGGTTCCACAGCCCGTGCTCGATGAAATCATCAATATCTTGATATTTGAACTGTCGAATACCAAGACTTTCAATTGCTTTGTTCAGCTTATCAAATTCAGGATTGGTTTTCTGTATAGCCCTTAGGTGTTTCAAGACAGCCTTTGCTGTATCCTTGAGGTTCGAATCAATCGCAATATCCAGAAGCTTGCCACAATAATCAGCATAGAGGCCTTCCCATGCCAGATTGCCTGTGAGTAGAGGAGTGAAAACAGCATCTTCATCCAGGATATGGTTTTTATTACCGTTGTACTCTTCCAAAGCACATCCATGAATCAGGCAAACATTCACACCTGGCAGGTTGTGCTTTCGGTGGTAGTAGAACTGACCAGTTTTTTTGAGTTCCTCTTTTCTGCATTCAGGACAAATCTTCAGGGATTTGATAGTCGATGTAAGTGGAGGCTGAAGCTGCTCGAATCTACCTTTTCTTCTGAAAGCGTCGTTGATATAGGCTGTCTGCATCCCTGATGAAAGGAATGGAGCCAATGCCGGATAAGAGCTGTGTTCCAGGTAGAATGCAACTCTGTCGATGATTGCCGGAGTGGCTTCAAAGAAGGAAGAAAACTGATCATTGCAGTCAAGGCGGAAGTTTCCGTAATTTTGTTTTGCAATTGAAACATTATTGTTTCGTTTATTCATGTAAGTAGTCAGAAAAACGGACAATGAACTGCTTTGATTGACCATGGCCAATCTTGCCAGGTAAGAGATCATCAGCTCGTCATCTTTTGGTGGTATTGAAAGAGCAAATTTGTCCATAACTCCATTCCTTTCCGATTAAGTTCAAAGTCATTCTCTACCATTCAATAGTATCATGATTAAACGCAAATAATCTACACAAAACAGAAGGCGTTGGATATAATATCTACAAGGAAAAAGATGTCCTTGAAACACCAACGAGTGGAGGCAACTAACATGACAGAAACTGCACCCTATCTATTTGACATTGATGAAAAAAACGACGTCTCAAAAGAGGTCAATTTTATCTGGGCAATCGCAAACCGACTAAGAGGCCCTTATCAATCCGACAAATATAAAGACGTAATCATTCCAATGGTCATCCTCAGACGCTTCGAATGTGCTCTGGAAGATACAAAAAAAGATGTTCTTAAAAAGCTGGAAGAACATCCCGACTATCCGGACAAGGCGTTGATGAGAACCGCAAAACAGCAATTTTTTAACAAGAGCCGGTTTGACCTGGCTGAGCTGGTCAATGATCCTGACCACATTGCGGCTAACATGCGAGCTTATATCAATGGCTTCAGTCCGAACGTTCAGGAGGTCTTTAAAAACTTGGAATTTGACAAACAGATTTCCAAGATGGATGAGCATAATCGTCTGTTCTCGGTAGTCAAAGCATTTTCTGAACTCGATTTGAACCCTAAAACAGTGGACAACATCAAAATGGGCTATATTTTCGAAGATCTCATCCGTCGCTTTTCAGAAAATGCAGAAGCCGGCGATCACTATACCGGTCGGGATCTGGTAGCTACTGCTGTCGCACTGGCTCTTGCTGAAGGCTGTGAAGACCTGTTTGATGACAGAAAAATTGTCACAGTACTCGACCAGGCGGCGGGGACGGGCGGTTTCCTCAGCACTTCATATAACTTCATCAAGCATATGAATCCAACAGCCGATGTTCGTCTTTACGGTCAGGAAATCAATCCTGAATCGGAGGCCATGTGTGTAGCCGAGTTTATGATCAAAGGCCAGGACGCAAACAATATCCAGCTTGCTGACACGATGAAGAAAGACTGTTTCTCAGACCAGAAATTCCGGCTTGTGCTGGAAAATCCGCCGTTTGGTCAAGCCTGGAAAGGCAAAGAGGCTGGTGATGGTGTAGAAGAAGCGGTAATTGGGGAAAACGCAAAAGGCAATAAAGGCCGCTTTCCCGCAGGTCTTCCTGCTGACATGCAGCTGCTGTTCTGGCAGTCTGCCTTAGACAAACTGGAGAACAACGGGCGTGCTGCCATATTCTCAAACAGTTCACCGCTATTCACAGGAGGCGTCTCCTCTGGAGACAGCCAGATCCGCAAGTGGCTTCTGGAGAACGATTATCTGGAAGCGATCATTCAGCTCGGTAATGATGAG
This sequence comes from Allobaculum sp., assembly GCA_051873775.1. GTDB lineage: Bacteria > Bacillota_I > Bacilli_A > Erysipelotrichales > Erysipelotrichaceae > Allobaculum. The sequence continues at coordinate 17,458 of JBJEFF010000134.1, forward strand.
TTCTACAATACAGGGATTACGACATACATCAACATTCTGTCCAAAAACAAAAGACCAGAACGCAAAGGAAAAGTTCAGCTAATCGATGCCAGTACCTTTCAGCACAAGCTTCGGAAGGCTCTTGGAAACAAAAAAAATGAGGTTACCCCGGAAGACCGAAAGAAGATCGTTGAGCTGTATACACGCTTTGAGGAAAATGAATATTCCAAGATCTTTGATAATGAGGAATTCATGTATCGGGAATATACAGTAATGCAGCCTCTTCAAAGAAGTTATGGTATCACGCCTGATCGTATTGAAAAACTGATCAGCGACGGTGCACTGAATTCACTTTATGACGGAAATAAGGTCGAAGAACTGGAGAACTCCGAAGAGAAGCTGTCTGCAAAAGACCAGAAGACCCTGCTCAAGTACCAGGAAGGGAAACCGGTATACGAGGCAATCATCGCAGCCTTAAACGAGTCCGTTTCCGATCAGAAATGGATGTCTCCTACTGCGTTTGTTCCTGTGCTCCAAAAAGCGTTGGCCGCAGTCAGCCTGAACAAGAAGACATTCGAAAAGGTCATGTCCGGACTCTCGGAAATAGATAAGGATGCAGAAAGCCAGAAAGACAGGAAAGGCAATATCCTTTATGACAAAGACACAAAGGATACTGAAACTGTCAAACTGAACGAAGATGTTGATGAGTACATGAAACGTGAAGTACTGCCTTACGTACCCGATGCAAAATGGTTTTTCGAAGAGGATCTGAGTAAAAAGAAACCCGTAATCAAAACGGGGGCGGAAATTCCTTTTACCCGATATTTCTACAAATATCAGAAAACAGAATCACTGGATAAGATCCGTGCTAATTTCTTAAAACTCGCAGCAGAAGGCGAAAGGCTTACTCAGGAGCTGTTTGGAGAAGAACTGTATGACTAGAGAGATGAAAGATAGCGGGATTGAATGGGTTGGGAACATACCTCAGGATTGGGAAGTTTCTCCTTTATATATATATTTCAAAGAGCGGAAAAACAAAAACAAAGAGGATCAAGAAAATAACCTGCTCTCGTTAAGCTACGGGAAAATTGTTCGAAAGCCTATCGATATTCTTGAAGGTCTTCTGCCAGAAAGCTTTTCCACTTATAACATAGTCGAAAAAGGTGATATCATCATCCGCCCGACAGACTTACAAAATGACAAAAAAAGTCTGCGAACCGGTTTGGTGCAGGAACATGGAATAATTACATCAGCATATATCGATTTGTATTTAACTGGAATTGGCGATGTTCGTTATTATCATTACTTGCTCCATGCCTTTGACGAAGCTAAAGTCTTTTACAATATGGGCAATGGAGTAAGACAGGGCTTGAATTATAGTACTTTCTCAAAGCTGCCAATTCTAACTCCTCCTCTCGCAGCTCAGTCAAATATTGCCAACTACCTTGACTACAGATGCTCCCAAATCGATCAACTTACTGATAATATCAAGCAGCAGATTGCCAGCCTGGGCGAATACAAAAAAGCCCTGATTACACAAGCTGTAACCAAGGGATTGGATCCTGATGTGGAAATGAAGGATAGCGGGATTGAGTGGATTGAGGAGATTCCCGTAACTTGGGTCATAAAGAAGCTTAATGCTTTTTATTCAAGAATAGCGATTAAGAGCCACCCAAATGAGCGGGTTTTATCAGTTTATAGAGAATATGGTGTGATCCCAAAAGATTCCAGAAGTGATAATCATAATGTAACATCTGAAAATGCTTCAGCTTATCTTCTCGTACGACCCACAAATCTTGTGGTCAATAAGATGAAAGCATGGCAGGGATCTATGGGAATCTCGAACCATAAGGGGATTGTAAGTCCAGCTTATTTTGTATATCAGGAAACAGCTTTGCCCAGAGAAAGACGTTTTTTTCATTACCTGTTAAGATCAAATATTTATGCTCAAGAGTTTAGACGGCTTTCGAGCGGTATGAGAGAAGGACAATGGGATCTGCCTGCTTATGATTTCGAGCGGACTCCAATCATCATTCCACCCCTTCTTGAACAGCAGCAAATTGCTGCTTTCCTGGATACACAATGCTTTCAAATCGATGCTCTCATCCAAACAAAGAACGAGACACTCAATATATTACAAGAACATAAAAAATCATTAATTTTCGATTACGTAACCGGAAAGAGAGAAGTCCCGGGTTTGTATAGAAAGGATGGTTGCCATGAATAAGATCATGCCTGAAAAAGAGTTCCAGAAATATATACTTCAGCAGCTCGTAGATACGCAGGGGTATGTTCTTCGGACAGATGATAACTTCAACAAATACTATGCCCTTGATACTGAGCTTCTTTTTCAGTTTCTCTGGACTTCACAGCCTGAAAAAATGACTGATTTAAAGAAAATCTATAAAGACAAGCTGAATGAGACCATCCTGAATCGCATCCGCCAGGCCGAGATGCAGCCAAACCAGGGTCGGGTTTATCTGCTCAAGCATGGAATCGAGATGAACAGCATCCATCTCGACTTCCTTTATACAAAACCTGCTACTGATTTCAACCCCGACCTGGTTAAAAAATATGATCAGAATATCCTTTCGGTTGCTGAAGAAGTATGGGCAAGCGATGAAGAACGGATGGATGTCGTTGTTTTTATCAATGGATTTGCTGTTGCCGGATTCGAACTGAAGTCTGAGACATCGGGTCAGAGCTACAAACATGCAATCAAACAATATAGGACTGAACGCAATCCTAAGACGCCATTGTTCACATGGAATTCAGGAGCACCAGTCTTCTTTGCAATGGATACCGATCAGGTCTACATGACCACCAGGCTTGCGGGAAACAGCACATTTTTTCTTCCTTTTAACAAAGGAAACGGTGAAGGAGTGAAGGCTGGAGCCGGCAATCCACCTGTTCAAGACGGCTTTGCTGTTGAATATATGTGGGAAGATATTCTTTCCAAAGACACTCTGATCGATATTCTGTCCAAGTTCATGTTCAAGGAAGTGACTGAAAAGTTTGATCCGCAAACGGGAAAGAAAAAGACTTCTGAAACGATCATTTTCCCTCGCTATCACCAACTGGATGTGGTCAGAAAGCTACTTGCTGACGTCAAAGAAAACCATTCGGACAAAAATTATCTAATCCAGCACAGTGCCGGATCAGGCAAAACAAACAGCCTGGCCTGGCTTTCTCACCGTTTGGCTTCTTTGCACGATAAAGACAACAAGCAGATTTTCGATACGATCGTCATCTGCACAGACAGGGTCGTAGTAGACAGGCAGTTGCAGGCGGCTATACAGCGTCTGGATCATAAGTCTGGACTGATCAAGGTTATGAACGACGATTGCTCTTCTGCAGACCTTGCTGATGCCCTGAAATCAAATACCAAGATCATTGCTACGACAATCCAGAAGTTTCCTTATATTGCTGATGAAGTCAAAGCATTAAAGAACAGAAAGTTTGCTGTCATTATTGACGAGGCTCATTCATCGACAGCAGGAAAAAACATGCTGGCTCTGACGAAGACCCTTGGTTCAGGTGATGACGATGACCGGACCATGGAAGATGCTATTGATGATGAAATCAAGTCCGCCGGCAAGCAGCCAAATGTATCCATGTTTGCATTTACCGCCACTCCAAAACCGACAACTCTTGAGCTTTTCGGACAGATCATGCCGGACGGAACCAAGCAGCCATTTCACATTTATTCCATGAAACAGGCCATTGAAGAAGGCTTTATTCTTGATGTCCTGCAGAACTATACGACCTATGAGACTTTCATCAAGCTGAACAAGTCGATTGAAGAGGATCCTGAATATGAAACAGTAAAAGCAAAGCGGCAGATTGCTCGGTTTGTGGAGCTGGATGATACCAACATCAACCAGAGAGTCGAGATTATCGTTGAACACTTCAGAACGACCGTTATGCCACAGCTAAAAGGAACCGCAAAAGCGATGGTTGTCACTCCTTCCAGAGAAGCAGCCGTCAAATACCAGAAAGCCTTTAACGCCTACTGTAAACGAAAAGGCTATGACGAAATCCATTCTCTGGTTGCTTTCTCAGGGAAGGTAAAGCTGGATAACGATAAGACCGAATATACGGAACCAGGCATGAACGGCTTCAGTGAGAAGGCTCTGCCATCTGAATTTGAGAAGGATGACAACAAAGTGCTGATCGTAGCTGACAAGTACCAGACTGGATTTGACCAGAAGAGACTGTCAGCCATGTATGTTCTCAAGAAACTGAAAGGCATCAGTGCCGTTCAGACATTAAGCCGGTTGAACCGTGTCTGCCCTCCTGAAGACAAGCAGACCTTCGTTCTGGACTTCAAGAACAGCTATGAAGACATGGAGAAAGCATTCGGAAAATACTACACAGTGTCTTTCCTGAGTAACTCTGTGACTCCTGCTGACATCCATGAGCTGATGGCAAAGCTCGAAGGATACGACTTCCTTGATCCTGATGATGTGGAAAAGTTCAACACGATCTTGTATCAGAAGGAAATCACCCCGAAAGACCGTACTCGTATGGAAAACCTGCTGAAACGGGCAAAGAGAAAAATCGACAAGATCGAGGAAAAAGAAGGCGAAGAAATTGCAGTGGAATTGAAGAAGACGATCCGTCATTTCATTCGCTTCTATCAGTTTCTCCTGCAGGCTACCTGCTACAAGGATGAGGAGATTCATAAGAACTACAATTTTCTCAGCTATCTATCGAAAATGCTTAAAGCAGATGACGCCGGTCCCGGTTTCAACCTGAAAGATCAGATTGTTACAGAAAGAGTTCGTCAAAAAAAAGGTGACACTCATAAGAAATCAAACATTCATTCCGACCTAGGACAACAGCTTTCCAAAGCAGATAAGGCCTTTGCCACAAAGGAAAACGAAAAGAAGCTCAGCGAGATTCTGGAAGAAATGAATGCCAGATTTGGCAGCCAGTTTGCCACCGACGCGGCAATGAAATGGGCTATGGCTGTTAAGGACCAGCTGATGAAGTCAGAGAGCCTGAGAGCCAGTGCCAAAACAAACTCCTTTGATGATTTTGAAAAATACGCTTTTGCTGACCAGATTGACGAGGCCATTCTCAATTCCATTGATGAAAACTATGCTTTTATGAAGCTTCTGCTTGAAAATGACCAGTACAAAAATGAGATCATGAAGATCTTTACACCGGAAATCTTCAGACAGATGAAAGAGGGGGATGATTAATTTTGGCCCGTCCGAAAAAAGACAGCATCACCATCAACCTCAGAATCAGACGCGATCTGGGAGAGCAGTTGAATAAATATGCAGAATCGACCGGCATTAATAAGACTGCAGTGATTGAAAAAGGTCTGGAGCTCTATTTTTCTAAGTTCGGTACATTACTCAATGAATTGGAAACAAATGATGAAAAGAAAGAAGATGCTTGAAAATAAGCATCTTCTTTCTTTAGTATTATTTAATTATTCCCTTTTGCATTAGGGTGCTTGAATTGGTTCCTTTTGTATTCAATGTCGTTGCCAATCTGTTCGATAAAGTTCCGCGATTTGGTTGCGTTCTGTTATTTAAGGAGACGTTTTCAGGAATCCCTAACTTTTTATATAAATTTAAAATCTGCTGATTCGATATCGTTGTCATACTATTCTCTCCTAAGTAAGAGTGTTGATGTACGCCTTTCCTTCTTGATTCTCAATAATTTTGAAAGCCGGTGTACTCTGTAAGCTAATCATAACAGAATGATGGACAGATAGAATAGCGTCTTGCAGTTTCTGATCCTCTTCCATCATATGAATCTTTAACCCGAAAGCTTTGCATTTGTCGCAATTAAAATGCCGCCCGTGGCTCAAATTATCATGATGATTATTAAGATTATTAACAATTGAGTCCACTTTTTTAGGATTATCTTTAAACATATTGCTTGTAAGCCAATTCCGTACCACATCGCTACTTAATGCAATTGCATCCAAGCACTGTTTCATAAATGCAGCGGGAAACTGCTGAAGCTTTATTGCCCAATATTGAACTTTCTCCGGATTGGTTGATAGTTCTTTCTCAGCTTGCTGAAACTCGTCAACAATATTAAACGCAGGAATTCCATTAAATTGCGGGTCAATAGGCCCAAGACTAGACTGTTTCCCCATAATTATTTCTTTTCCGATACAAGCAATCATAGTTCCTGCTGATTGTGCTAATTGCGGAACGATAACCCTTATATCATTATTGAATTTATTTTTTAAATAGGTTCCAATAGCTTCTGCCGCAGTAGGATCACCCCCCGGAGTGTGAATTATTAAATCCAATCCCTTAGAGCAATCTAATCCCATTACCGTGGCCATAAAGCCTTCCATATCGGAATCGTTGATATCTACATTACCTGTTCCTGATTTTTGAAGCCATCCTGAGTAATAAATAATTGTATTTCTTCCTGTCAAATCACTTAATTGCTTAATGTATTTATTCCTAATGTAATCGACTTGTGATCGTGTTTGCCCCAGTTCTCTGATGATGTCGTCCCAGCTTGCCATAAGCTCTCCCTTATTAAATGTGTTTGTATTATATCCCCCACCAAAACTCATATCAACCAGAAAAAAATCTACACCGACTTAAGATGACAACTACTGAAGAATGAGCAATAGGTTTTAGATAAGGTGTTCACAGTTCATGGACATTCTTCTTAATCATTTTCTTTACCTTGAATGTGAGCATTGATTAGTAAATGTGTAACATATCAATGTAGACCTATATCTTGTGTTATTCCAATTATCTTGATTTTTTTGTGAGCCATGAAAGCGAAATTGGGCATTCCCGTGTAGAATTTTATAAATATAGCCACGATTAGATTGGTATTATTTAATCGCTCTCATAAACTCAATTATCAAAGATAAAAACGATTAGATTGTAACTATATCGTCTAAATCCCTAAAAAACCATACAAAATAAGTACGATTAGATTGTAATTTTTCAACATTTACTTGCTGATTTAAAATATTATTGACTTGTCGTTGATCGAATAGAGACCTGTGATTGAAAACAATCGCAGGTCTTTTATTCTTTTCTGAATATTTGCTTTATATACGGCATATTATCGATAACAGGAGTTCTGAATGGAGATAAAGTTTTATCATTATTTACCCACTATCGGACGCGTAAATATGAATAGTATTCACGTTTGAAAAATATGAAATTATTCATATTTTTATAAAAATTAGTTCCTTTGACGGCACTCTAATCTGCATGGATATTTACTCGTTGCGTATAATAGAACTGTCGATTGAAGACCGGTCGGCTTAAGAAATTGAGAGATGATTTTATGACAACATTGAGTACGATCCAAATCGGTCAGACCGTTCGAGTCGTGCGATTAAATTTAAATGAAGCAACTACACTGCGCCTGCAGGCGCTGGGAATGATCGTGGGCACACCGATTCAGGTGCTCGCCAAAAAAGGTAAAGGAACCATGATCATTGATCTGCGTTCGACGCGCTTTGCGCTCGGACCGGATATTACCAAACATATCGAGGTGGATTATGCATGATTTAACATTTGGGTTCATCGGAAACCCGAACTGCGGAAAAACCACCCTGTTTAATGCCTATACAGGCGCCAATTTAAAAGTCGCCAACTGGCCGGGCGTAACAGTTGAGCGTATGGAAGGTGCAGTTTCTTCCCATGGCAAGACGATTAAGCTTGTCGATCTGCCCGGTACCTATTCTCTGAACTCTTTTACCATGGAGGAACAAGTCTCCCGCCAGTTTATTATTTCTCCTCAGGTGGATGTCATTATCGATGTTGCGGATGCCAGTGCACTTGAGCGCTCGCTGTATCTGTCCTTACAGCTCAGTGAGATGGAAAAGCCGATGGTTCTCGCACTCAACATGATGGATATAGTTGAAAAACGCGGTATGGAGCTCGATTTACACCGTCTGCAGGAAATCCTCGGTGTTCCGGTTGTTCCGGTCGTAGCCCGCAAGAAACGCGGTTTAAAGACCTTGCTGCACGCTGCTTTGCATCAGCAGGAAGATGGCAAAGCTGAAAACCACAAACCGCGAATGATTCATTCCGAACAGGTCAAAGAACACGTCATGATCTATTCCGCTGACCTCGAAGCAAAGATCGCCACAATTGAAGCCCTGCTTCCGCCGGATACACCGCGTAAGCGCTGGGTGGCTGTCTCCCTTCTGGAAAACGATCCGGAGATGGTCAAAGCCTATCCGATCGATCTTACCGGAATTGCCGATACTAACGATGCGCATATTCTCGTCAATCAGCGTTATGACATGATTCAGGCAATCATGCATGAAGTCCTTCTCGGAAAAGAAAAATCCGATATCCTGACTGAAAAAATGGATGACATCGCGACACGTCCGTTCTGGGGCACTCTGCTGTTTCTGATCATGATGTGTCTCGTCTTTATGCTAACGTTTAATCTCGGTGATTTCCTGTCCGGCTATCTCCAGTTAGGCATTGACTGGTTCACCCGTATCGTGGGCTTTTTCCTGACGAATATTCATGCCCCTTTATGGCTCATCAACTTAATCTGTGACGGTGTGATTTCAGGGGTTGGCGGAATTCTGACCTTCCTGCCCAATATCATTATTCTGTTTACCGCCATGGCATTCCTTGAAGACACGGGTTATATGGCACGTGTGGCCTATGTCATGAACGAAATTATGGACAAAATCGGTCTTTCCGGACGTGCTTTCATCCCGATGATTCTCGGTTTCGGCTGTACGGTTCCGGCGATCATGGCCTCACGTGCGCTGGAGAGCGAGCGGGACCGCAAACGTGTCATGTTGCTGACTCCGTTTATGAGCTGTTCAGCAAAACTACCAATCTACATTCTGTTTTCCGGCATGTTCTTTGCGGACAATGCGATGTGGGTCGCCTATGCGATGTATTTAATCGGTATCCTGATGGCGCTGTTCCTTGCCTGGATTCTTCATAAAATGGATGGTCCGACGGCTACAGTTCCTTTACTGATTGAACTGCCGGCGTACAAGATTCCAAGTGCCTATACCGTCTTGCTCTATGTCTGGGACAAAGTGAAAGACTTCCTGTCCAAAGCGGGAACGACAATTTTTGCGGCTTCCATTATTCTGTGGGTTGCCATGCATTTCGGTGCTACCGGTTATACGGATGAAATCAGCCTGTCCTTCGCCGCCATTCTCGGTCACTGGCTTGCCATTATCCTTGTTCCGTGCGGACTTGGTTTCTGGCAAATTGCGGTTGCGCTGATTGCCGGTCTGTCTGCCAAGGAAGTTGTAGTCAGCTCCGTTGCGGTTTTATACGGCATTGCGAATGTGAACAGCTTCGGAGGCATGCAGCTGCTTCATGAAAAGCTAGCGGCAAGCGGATTTGATGCGCTGAACGCTTTCTGCATGATGCTGTTTTCCTTGCTGTATATTCCGTGTATTGCCGCACTCTCAACGATTCGCCGTGAATCCCACTCCACGGCTTATATGCTTAAAACTGCCGGCTTCCAGTTTGCGGTTGCATGGGTGGTCACCACTCTGGTTTATCAGTGTGGTCGCATGATCGGTCTCTAATCCGGCTGACCTATCAATTTTTATCAAATATTTCCGATCCGGGCGATCGTCTGAAGGTTTTCCTTCACCGTCAGTCCGGATCCTTTTGTATTTAAAAGTCGTGCATTTCGAATTACAGAACAGGCAAATGTGATACGCTTATACCATCTACAGTTCTGTTCCTTCTAAACGCTGACACAGCAGGAATCTAATATTGATTTCTCCCTGTGCTTCGTTTTCGGAATTTCAGAAAAGAGAAGAAAGGGGTACTACTACTATGTTTCCTTTTGGTTATGGCTATTATGGTTACGGATTCCACATGGATCGCGGTTACATTTTAGTTCTGCTTGCTTTACTGCTTTCTTTTGCGTGCTCGGCATGGGTCAATTCAACGTTTAGAAAATATTCCCACGTTCGTTCTTCCATGTCCGGTTATCAGGCAGCCCGCTATGTGCTCGACCGGAGTGGTCTGTCCAATGTCCGGATTGTCCGGATTCCCGGCAATCTGACGGATAACTACAACCCGACAAACAAGACACTTTCTCTGTCTGATTCAACTTACGATTCCTATTCCGCTGCAGCGGTAGGCGTTGCGTGTCACGAATGCGGACATGCGATTCAGGATGCGAAAAATTATCTGCCAAACCGCATCCGTGCTGCTCTTGTTCCGGTTGTTAATCTCGGTTCCAGTGCTGCAGTTCCGTTATTCCTGATCGGTCTGCTTCTGGATGTTTCCGGACTGATGTGGCTCGGTGTCATTCTGTTCTCGCTGACTTTACTGTTCGGCCTCGTTACCCTGCCAGTCGAACTGAATGCCAGCTCCCGTGCGCTGAATATTCTGCGTACCGATCCTAATTTCACCAAGACGGATTATGAGGGCGCAAAAAAGGTACTGACCGCTGCCGCAAGTACATATCTTGCTTCTGTGTTCATGTCGCTTGCCCAGTTATTACGTTATATCGGAATTGCGCGCCGTAACGACCGCGATTAATTCTGAACTGTCCGCAATTCATCTGATTCAAACCGGGATTTGTCCCGGTTTTTATTGTGTCTGCTGAATCCTCCAGTTCCCTTCTTCTTTTTCGCTCTTGTGCCGCAATGTCATTAAGTTAAGCTTTATTCCATCCACGTCCAAGTAATGGTGGTGTGACCTTTGTTTTGGTTCTCATATCCTGTCTCTGCTTATACGAGTTTTTTGTTTTTTAAATAAATATTGACAGTTTTTTATCGCTGTGCAGAGGCGTCGCAGCCAATCGGAAGAACGAAAAGGCCCATAAAACATCATTGAAGTAAACATCTAAACTGTTAAAAGTTATTTCACCCAATCCGTCAAGTTTTACATTAACTACGATCAATTGCCTATAAAGCGCACATGATCCACATGACAGGCGAGAGTGATCGGATCAAAGAGACCAGAAAGTGGGTAACGCAAAAAGCAGGAAAACAATTTCCTTAATCATAAGCGGACCAATTCTCAATTGACAAAAACAGTTGTTCCGTGTTTTAAAGCGAAGTATAATTGTTGCATAAAGCAATCATGATATTAAACCTTTTTCGCGACATAAATCAATAATAATAACATAAAATAAAAAAAGTGAAGTGGTTATAAATCTCAATCTTTTTTAAAACAGGAGGTAATATGAAATTAATTTTTTATATAGTTCTGTTCTTTTGCAGGTAACGCAAAAGAACTGAGTAAATTGTTTGCGATCTTGCGCCAGAACCTTGAAACTGTAATGCAGTAAGGCTACTTATAGGTGACTGAAGCAAATCAAAATAATCGATAAGTAAAAAGGAATAATTTATGAGAAGAATCCTATCAATTCTTTGCTCAGTTTTAATGTTGTTTTTGTTAGTCACCCCTGCTCAAGCACAGGACGTGATTGAAAGCAGCTATATCTCGGTCCCAATTAGCAATACAGAAGTATGGATTTTCCCTACTAAAGAAGACTGTAATACATACTTAAAAGACGTTAATCCCAACCCGAAATCTGATGGTATTTCTCTTATGTATACCACTGAGCATGAAATTTCACGAGAAACGATTTATCATCGCTTTTTAAACTATCATCCATTGACACCTTATTGGACAAAATCATCGAGTTATACAGTTAGTGCCGGAACTCAAGTAAGTGGTTCAACAACTGTTGTATATGATGGAATATCGTATACATTAAATGCCGCAAGAACAGATCAGGTCTCCATTACTATTCCAGCTAATAGTCAGAAATATAGTAAACTGGCATTTAGCGCAGATTTTCTAGTTAAAAGAATGGTAACTTATTATCATGATAACAATGGCGTGTACGATCAGTATAAATACGTTTCATATTCCGTGTTAAACACGTATTTAGATGTCACGTACCAATGGTAATATCGAAAGTAATGCAGACAACACCATGAAGCAATATAAAAATCACTTTGTAATGTGCGGGCTGATTTATTTTATCCTGTTCCTTACTGTAGCTCTTGTTCGTTATCCAGTTCTCAGCGTAACAGGAAGGTATTTATTTTTCGCAACGCTATACAACACTAATCTGTGGATTCCGTTTCTGGTCAACTCACTGTTCTTCTTTTATCTCTGCTATAAAATTGTGTTTGGCAAGAGTGATCAGGATTCGTCCAAATGATCATGCTGTGATGGATTATTATAATTAAATATCTAGCAGAGGTCTGACTTCATCCTGCTGCACTATCGTCGAGCATGTCAGACCCCTGCTTTTCTTATAGAACGAATAACAGGAAAACCGTAACTGAATGACATTGCTTGTGCCGTCAAAAAAGGTGCCTTCCCTGCGTTGCGCGGGTAAGACACCTTTTTTCATTTTATAAATCTTATTTGACTGATTCTGTATCAGTGATAATACTTCAGCGAATCCTGCAGATCTTCAAGAGATGAAGTAAGATCCTGCATATCGTCTTCCATCAGATTCTGCTGATGAGTGACTAATGCATCGAGCAGCTCACCGGTTTTCTGGTTAATCATGTTAGAACGATCGAGGAATGTTTTCATCACCCCAGGATTGCTTCCGCCTTTGGCATATTCTTTTGCCGCCTGCAGGTTCTGGCTGGACATTTCAATCGCTTCCTCAATGCCTGCCTGGTATTTGGCAATCGTGATCTTGCTTCCACCAAACATCGACTCAAGCGTTGTTTTGAGTGTCGCTTTAATTCCCTGAAGTTCGGCATCATTCTTTTCGATTTGACTGATGACATTGAATTTCAGCTGACGTGCAATTTCATCCTGCGAGGGGGCGGATTGTGTTTTCGTTCTTGTTGCAGTGGTCTGCTTTGACGTATTCGTGGATGACGTCGAAGCTTTTTTCATATTCGCACCGACTTCACTTGCCACATCTTTAAATGCCGCGCCAATTGTTCTCGCCGCATCTTTCACTTCTTCGCTCTCGAAGAAACGCGCAGTGGCTTCACCCATGTTGCGTAGCAGATCTTCTGAACTCTGCTGATTCGGATCCTGTTGACGACACTTCTGCTGCTCATACTGGCCATTGCGCATCTCCTCATCGGGAAGATCCGGAATCGGAGCGACTTTTCCATCCGCCATTGCCCAGTAAACGGAACTCCAGTTAAAGAAATACGAGGAAATCGGAAACAGAATAAAGGTCACAAAACCAAGGATCATGCACAGGATCGCTTCAATCACACAAAACATCCGCGGCATTACAACCGGATGATTTTGATACTTCGGTTCGTTCCATGCTTTATATCTTTTGTTCTTTTTCTTTTTCTTTCGAACATAGATTTCAGTCGGCTTGCGTGATCCAGTAATCGCTAAAATGTAGCAGATGACCGGAATCAGCGTCAGTATCGGAAGGACGAAAGGAATACCAAATAATGTGGTGTCACCCAGCACACCAAAAAGGAGAAATAATGTAATCGGGACAATGATGTCACGGCGTAAATCTTCTTTCATTCTGATCCCTCCTATCGGGAATTATTGTAATATAGATCGTTTCTCTGATGTTAAGTTTTGAAGAAAATGGGAATTTCTTAAGAAAATTTTCCTTTGGTTTGAGATTATTTGTCTATCCTATCGGCATCCAAACCGTTTTCTTCCAAGTAACAAGCAGAAGCTTTCCTCTCATCAGAGCTCGGTTGTGCGATCGTTTTTCTGTCTCATTCGGTTTGCCATCCTTCATGGCGCGATCTTCTGTCTGTTTCTTTTCCTTCCAGAATGGATGAACACTCGCATCGCCCAGTTCAGCCTGCGTGAATTCTCCCTGCCCAAAGTCGAAAGCCATCTTCTCTTCTTGAACAAAGAGCTCAGAACGCATCCGCGAAATATTTCTGTGCAGATCGTAGTGTGCTTTCTGACCTACACATAGGGTATCCATCTTGTTTTATGCCTAGTACAAATCACCCTGATTTTAGCGCTAAATAAAGCATTTGCGTCATTCCTTCAACCTTTTGGACTTATAATACGTACTTGTTATAGTTCCACATGTTTTCTTACATAAAAATACAGGGTACCCTTCAACTCCTCCCTCAACTTCTACATCAGGATGGTCAACGACTATGACAACACCGACATCAGGAAGCCCATATCTTTGGTGCCATTTTCGCTTTTTATATTTCGCTTATCAGTCTTCATCAAGTCACAATATTGACTCTGATGTGTTTTTGTTAAGAACCTATCAAGCACCAAGTGGGGGAGGAAATGCTGCTGGTATGGTTTTGCATTATGAAAATGCTCAAAGTGCGAATGATGCCTCTCAAGGAGATGCAGCTTTACACTCAATCCAAATGGGAATCATGCCTGTGATTTATATCAACAACGAGTATTACCAGGTGATCCGTGTCGAACCGACAAGTGTTTGCGGAGCAAATTTTCTGCGTTTGTATTATCTTTCTCGGTCCTGCTCTTCCACTGCAATCCTTACGACAATCGACTGGAGACTCTCAAATTAGAAGGTGAGAAGGAATGGTTGATATCAAAATTGTTGCTTCCCGCCAGCGTCAGGAAATGGCTGAAAACCTGCGAGATACTTTGGGACTTACAGACCAGGATATTTTCTACGATGATCTCGCTGAAACCGGAAATCCCTATCTTGCGGTCAAACAAACCTGGCTGTTTTCTCACGAGGAAGGAGTGACCCACAGAGTCGTATTGAATGACGATGTCCAGGTTTGTAATGGGTTCAAGCAGATTATTGAGCAAATGGCGCAGTCGCATCCGGATTGCGCCTTTTCGCTTTTCACCATGGCCTTTGATAGTGAGGTCTACAACGACTTCATCAACGGACTGGAAAGCCCCTATATCCAGCATGACTGGTCGATGTGGGGATGCGCCATTCTGTTGCCGATCGGGATTGTCGAAGAATGCTTCAACTATATCGATACAGTATTCGGAAAGGATGCAATTGAAAGCTATGGAAATCTCAGTTTTCTCAGACAGAGAGAAATCCCTATTCTTTCAACAATTCCAGTAACCGTTCAGCACATTGGAGGCGATTCATTATTTGATCCGATTCTTCCGGTGCGACGAACTACACGGTTTGAAGAAAATCCGGTAGCGAATTGGGCTTCCAATAAGGTTGAAGCAGCACTGGTTCTCGATTGGTTTAAGCCATCCAGATTGGCAAGATTCCTGATCGTACAGACCATATTCTGAATATTTTGAAAGGAGTTGATGAAGATGAATGAAGATGACAAGCTGATTCTTTTTCTGCGAAAACTCGTTGTCTTTCTCACCAAAGAGGTTGTGAAAGCGGGTGACGACTCAGCAGAGCTTGATCTTGGTTTTGAGGTTTATAAGCAGGATGCAAGCTACCATGCTGGCGATGTATTCTGTGATCGAGAAACTGATCAGCCGTTTGAATGCCTGATTGATTACGACGGTAAACTTCATCCTGACTGGAATCTTTCAACCTCTACAATCTGGAAACCATATCATGGCAAAAATGTAAATCATGCCTATCCCTGGGCAAAACCAAGTGGTGCTCACGATCTATATAAATCTGGAGAGTTCATGACTTTCACAGATGGAGCGATCTATAAGGCGCTCGAAGATACAGCATTCAGTCCGACTGATCTTCCCTCGCATGGGAGAAACACATTTGAATAGAACTTTCCCAGTCGATTCCCCTATACGAGGCAGACTATGATTTCCGTGGT
>JBJEFF010000135.1:0-7640 GCA_051873775.1 Allobaculum sp.
ATCCGTACGCAGGGTGGTGTGAGAGGTCAGCTAATTACTTGCCTACTCGATTTTTCAGCAGATCAATCAGTCATGGAATCTGGTAATTACACCTGTAGTTTCTAAAGCGTACCGACGACAAAAAGAAGGCATGTCCACTTAATCCGACCTGTAAAACAGGACTGAATATAAGGGGATGCCTTTTAATTATCTAATCGGAACATAAAACAGATTCCCGACAAAAGCCGGGAATTATCCATTCGGTTTTACAATTTCTGTTTTATATATGCCTCTTTCGAAAAAATGTATCTCAACAGATTTCTTTGTCTGCTTTCTCTGAATAATTTATGAATGAAGAGGCAAAATGTATCTGATAGTTTGTATGTATTCTTGATTCTTTATTAATTTTCAATAATAAGCCGGATTCCTTTTATAGGAGGGGTATCTGCTGGTAACTCAATACTTATCCCGTCCGCATTAAGGTTGTACGTGCCATCCTTATGCCGGACTAGAAGTGCGTTTTTCGGATCGACTTCTGTGAAGTACTGCTCTATTTCCGGAGGCAGATAAGAAGCCTGTAGGATAAAACTATAGCTGATCAGGGGCAATAAGGTAATGATGCACAGAACGAAGATATTCATCGCCTTCGAATACTGATTACGGGTACGGTAATGAGTTCTCTGTATTAACTGGGAGTTGCTGTCTGCTAAGGCAAAGTGTGAAGAAAACTTCGTTCTTCCGGAGTGTCCGGATGTGATGAGAGCCTGATTAAATCTGTCAAGAGATTCGTTATAATCTAGATTTTCATCTTTGGAATAATCTGAAGTGGCGTGTTCATCGGTCCGGATTTCCAAAACGGCCTGAATCTTGTCGCATAGGGCATAGACAGGTGGAAACCACCAGTAAATAATCATCAGAACATTGAGCACTTGCTTCAGCCAGTGATCATGATGGCGGAGGTGATCCATTTCGTGGATTAAAACCTTTTCCAGATCTTCTTGACTCAGATCGAGTTCGGGAAGCAGAATGATATTTTTGAATCCGAGCACCATCGGGGAAGACACCTGATCACTGATCCATACCGGATAGTCATGCCGTTTTTCGACTTTGAAAAAATCAGAGAGATGCTTTTTTGTTGCGGATGGTTCGAGTTCTTTGAAAAATTCTGAAATCAAGTAGAACTGTCTCAAAAAACGGATTGTCTGTACAGCACATCCGCCAAGCCAGATCCCAAACAGTAAATGCATCACCGAAAAATCTCCGGCTAATTTAGTATTTAGAAAATTATGAATAGGATTAATAATTTTCGGGGTCAGAAAAACTTTAGCAGTTCGCAGTTCTACCGGGAAAAACAGGCGGATTGCGATGAGGAAAACAAGGACGACTAACAGGCCTGACTGTACGGACTGACTGCCTTTTCCCTGACGCACCAGAAACAGCAACAGAGCAATCATGATGGCTGAAAAGACAATGGTGTTCAGGAAAGATGATAGAGAGAAATACATACTACTGACCTTTCTAAAAGAAGCGTAAATCATTTGAAATGATTCACGCTTCAGGTTATTTATGAATCGGATAAGACTTCAAACTCGTTATGCAATGCAGTTGGATGAACAGACGAACCGATTTAAATCTCGAAGGTGCATAATCACGTTATATCCAAAACAAAGAGATATTTAAGGAACTAAAATCCAGTCAGTTTCCCAGCGGCTTTTAGTTTCGTTCCATAATCTTTTATATCTCTTGCCGTTTTCTATTTTGTAATGCCATTCATATTGATCTGCTCGAGGTTCCACTTCAGCAGACGCAGACTGAATTTCCTGGGCATAAATCGGTGAGACATTTGTTAGTGCGGTGAAGCTAAGTAAAACTGAAATAAAAAAATTTTTCATGTATAGGAACTCCTTTGCTTATGAATTGGTTCTAAGAAGATTTATTCATTTTCGACAATAATCGGTAAATTCGCCAATCCTGATTCCAATTTTTCAAAATCCATGACTCCGTCATCGAAATAAAGAGTGTATGTTCCGTCTTTATGCAGAACAAGAAAAGCATCTCCGGGATTGCGCGGATTGAAGACACCGTCTTCCCTAGGTGGTTGGTAAACAGGATTTAACACAAAACTATAGCTGATGACAGGCAATAAAGTAATGATGCACAGAACAAAGATGTTCATCGCCTTTGAATACTGATTCCGGGTAAGGTAAAGAATTCTCTGTTTTAACTGTGAATCACTATCCACCAAGGTAAAGTGAGAAGAAACTAGTGCGGTTTTAGAATGTTTGGATGTGTCGAGCACCCGATTCACTCTGACGAGGGTTTCGGCAAAATCCAGTTCATTTTCTTTTGAAAATTCTGAAGCGGCGTGTTCATCGGTCCGGATTTCCAGGACAGTCTGAACCTTGTTGCAGAGGGCATAGACAGGCGGATACCACCAGTAAATAATCATCAGAACATTGAGTGCTAGTTTTAGCCAGTTATCATGATGACGGACATGTTCCATTTCGTGTTTTAAAACCCGTTCCATATCTTCATGACTCAGATCGAGTTCGGGAAGCAGAATGATATTTCGGAAGCCGAGAACCATCGGGGAAGACACCATGTCACTGATCCAGACGGGATAGTCATGGACTTTGTCTATTTCGAAAAAATCAGAGAGATGTTTTTTTGTTGCCGCCGGTTCGAGTTCTGTGAATACTTGTGAAATCAGGCGAAACTGTCTTAAAAAACGGATTGTCTGTACAACACAGCCGATCAGCCAGATCACAATCAGTAAATACATCACAGAAAAATTACCGACTAATTTAGTATTCAGAAACTCATTAATGGGATTAATGAGTTTAGGTACTCGCAGTGTTCGGGTAAATGGCAGTTCTACCGGGAATAACAGGCGGATTGCGATGATGAAAATTAGCGCGAATAAAAGGTCTGATCGTATGGAATACATAATTTTTCCGGGACGTAGAAAATAGAGTAACACAGTAATCATGATCGTCCCAAAGACAATGGTCATTAAAACTGACGGCAAAGTCAGAAGCATAACGTGAATTTCCTGGGTCAGGTAAGGTGATGTGTCTATTAAACTTAGGATCACAGATGATTTCATTCGACTTACCTGTTCAGTGATGAACGCTGTTTGTTGATTAATTCTTCTAATGCGTCAAGTTCTTCATTATTGCTTGATTCGATCAGGTTAGATGCTAATTCAAGCGGACTATTTGAACCGAAGACAAATCTCATATAATCGATTTTACGCAGATTAGGAGCATAAAAACGTGCGAGGACGTTTTTGGAGTAATTGATTTCTGCAACTTTGATGAATTCCATTTTTAATAAGCGTTGCAGCACTTGCTGGACAGTGTAAATACTCAGTTTTTCATTAACTTCTGTAATCTGATGGGCAGTTAAAGGTTTCTGGCTCTGCCAGAGGATCGACATAATTTCGTTTTCTTTTTTGGTTAATAATTTTAAATCCATAAGGGACCTCCTGCTAACTGTTGAACATATTATAGTCTGGATAAAACATATTATAGTCTGCGTAAAATAATTGCACAATTATAAATTTTGGTCATTAATGTAAAGGTTTCTGGCTTGTTTAAGACGATAAAATTAGGTTGACGGCACGATCAGCTTAAGTCGTTTTTCACACCGAGAGGGGATTGAGAGAGGGAAAACTGTAGCGGATCTGTCTCGATTTTCATAAGAAACTGTTCGGTTTCTGAGCATGAACAGGAATGAAAAGTCAGAAGAAAAAGCAAGAAAAAAGCCGTGATCGCACAGGTTTAATCACGGCATAAAACGTTCTGATCGGGCGATTTACTGAAGAATCGTAGTCGGACGATTCCACTGCTCAACCTGCACCTGAATATATTCATTCAGGCTTGCAAGAAATTCTTCATTGTGAGAAAGAAAATCGTCATCATTCAGGTCATATTCAACGGATCCGTCTGACGGAATCACTGAATATTCTGCACTTAAAGAAAATGCGACTGGCACATTAATGTCTTCTGTCCCCGCTTGTTCCGATAATTCAAGAAGTTGCTCTAGAATGGGGGCGGCAATTTGTTGAATTAATTCGTATTCGCGTAATTCGTTATCCATAGCGATTAGCTTCCCTTTCTTCTGTATTCTTGTTCTCTCTGTTCACAATTATAGCGAAGTTCTAAATACCCGACAAGGAGAGAATCGAAAGCGTCCTGATAAAAGCGGTTACCTTTATCTTATTCAAATATTCTTGAAAACATATGAATAATTTCTATGTTTGGATGATTTATAAACAAGTGTAAAGAAAATGACAACCTTGTTGTCTCACAACAAAGACGGGAAAATCAGAAGTAAAGACATACGATTCAAAACAAGATTGGCGTGAAAATACGGCCTGATCATGCAACAATAAAGAAAACTGCCAAGATTAATCATGAGAAAACACGGATCTTGAGTGTTGCAAAACGAAAATGAAATTCAGCTGAATGAAACTTCAGAATTCGAAAATCAGATTGTGCAGATTTATTCCTGCAAAGATAATCTGCAGCTTTAGGTCCAAAACAGGATTTGTAACGAACAAGTTTGTCGATGTTGTCAGTTTGATTTGAGTTGTCTGACTTCAAAGATACAATAAGATACGAAAAAACAGGATTCGCAAAGCAGAAGAGTGAAGGAAATTCGGGCTTTTTTAGGATCGATATTTCCCTGATGAATTCACTGCGGATTGGCGAATCGTTCTGTAATGTAATCAACGAAAGAGGAGGGATTTTCGGTGAGTGAAAAAGAAAAACCAAATCAGACGAAAATGATCCATGAAAAACAAGACGATGATTCTGTTAAAAACGACATCGATGAATATACACAGCGGCTGCTTGACCGTCGCGCGGAACTGACCTTGTTCCCGGATGACGATGATGAAGATCTGACATCGTCTTCTCTGGAAGGAACCTTGACGGATTTCCAGCGCCGCAATGCGGAACAGTCCATGCTGAATGCACTCGATCAGCTGCGCAAGGAACGAGGCCAGGTATCGATTGAAGAGGAAGAGCGGAAATTCGCCCAGAGCAGTACAGGGCGCAGAAAAAAGAACAGTCAGGTTGCGCAGCCTGCTAGAAGCAGAGAAGAGAAGGATTATTACGGTGGGATTGAACCGAATCGCTATGAAAACAGCAATCGTCAAGATCATTTTCTGGTGCCGGAAACTCGTCCGAAAAAGAAGAAAGATCTGATCAAACGACCGGTCTTTTGGATTATTGTCTGTGGCTGTTTGATGATCGCAACCCTTTTTGGAGCATTTGCCTGGAAAGTTACCGTGTATGATCCTCAGCATGCGACAGATGTTGAACAGACCTATGCATACCGCAAGCTGATCAATTATGCGGATGAATATCCGATGATGTCGGATACGCAGAAAAAAGAGCTGGTCAATCTTGAAGATGACTATAACTCCCTGCCGCTTGCTAGAAAAGATGAAATCAATGAATACTTTCTCAATCCAAAGCATACGGGCAAGACGTACACGGATCTGCTTTCGGAGATTAAACAGACATTGAGTGTCGAACAGGACTCCACAATACAGGCAATGCTGGAGCTTGCCCGCAACTGGCAATCGGTCGATGGAAGCAAGCGTCATGAAGTCGTGAATTATCTCGAAACTTATCAGGCTTTAGATGAAACTCAAAAAGAAACCATCGACCAGGCTTTCCGTGAGGGAACAGGGTTATCGTTCATGGAGGTGTATAATCAGACCTCTTCTGGACTTAGCGGTTCGTCAAGCAACCAAGCTGACATACAGGCGCAGATCGAAGCCCTGCAAAAGGATCGCGACAATTATGCGCAGTTCTTGCTCGAAGAAGGGGAGAACGGGGAAAACGATCCGATTCTTGCGCAGTATGATGCGCAGATCGCTGCACTTCAGGCACAATTACAGTAATATTTTTCCGGAAATGTTGGTTTAAACGGAAATTATGATATGATATTTGGGCGCCGACGTAGCACAGCCGGTAGTGCAACGCACTCGTAACGCGTAGGTCGTAGGTTCAAGTCCTATCGTCGGCACCATTTATGAAGATGAATCGTACTGATAATCATTCGGTACGATTTTTTTTGCTCTTTTTACAGACCAAGCGATATACATCTTAATCAGATTGGTTATAGGCAAGAAGGGAGCGCAAAGCGCTTTTTGCTGAACCGCTGGTAAGGTTTGTTAATTTTAAAAACTCAAAGAGATTTTTGGATTCTGGAAAAATTTGCGCTTTTTACGCATATAAAACAATATGAGACTCATATTGTTAGTGCTGATGATCAGCTTAAATACGTTACCTTTTTCAAGTGATACAACGGATGCATTATGGATGTATCTGACGGCAAATCATGCGCCGTTGGTAGTGGATGATATTTCAGAAGATTCGGAAAAGAAAGACGAAGACTTAACAGCCCGTAATTCGCTGAATCTGGATGAAGGACTCGATCAGGATGTTGCTGCGCTGCGGCGTTATGTAGAAGTGCGTTTACTTAGTATGAGAGAAGGAGAAGAAAAACTAAACCGAAAAATCAACGCAATACTCAGTGAGCGCCACGAAAACTGGCAGAAAGAATACGACTGGTTTAACCGTCAGGCTCTCTCCCTTCATGGCGAGATCAATCTATATACAACGCTCGAATCACGAATTCAGTCTTTTCAGCAGGCACGATCCCCCGAAAAACCAAAGATGGATCAGATTCCCGAAGAAGCTCTTGACTATCTTGCCAATGGAGAACTGAGCCTGGCCATGGGAGCTCCCGGTTCCGGTCCCGGCTTTTCACGGGCATGTCCGGCGGAAATCCTCGATGGACAGCTCATAGAAGGATCGATTGAACCCGGTATGGCAGATTCAGGAAGCAGTGGATTAATGATGCCGGTACGCGGTGTCCTTTCCGCAGGAACATGGGCTTATCCGGGCGGAGGACTGCATCTGGGCATGGATATTGCGGCAAGTATGTATTCCCCTTTATATGCCCCGGCGAATGGTGTCATTCTTTATGCTGCTAATCCTGTTCAGGATGGGGGAGGATATCTTGGAAACTGGGTGGGATGGCCTTTTGGAGGCGGGAATACAATTGCGATGATCTGTCAGAGCGGTGGCAGTCTTTACGGAGTGACGTTCTGCCATTTGTCGAGCCGGATCATGGTCCGCGCCGGTCAGCAGGTTCATCAGGGAGATCTGCTGGCGTATACAGGAAATTCCGGCAATTCAACCGGACCGCATACCCATATTGAGCTGTTTGCGATCCATACCTCTTTTGCTCAGGCAGTCAGTTATTTCCAGCAGGGAGCAGATTTCTCCTTTGGGACTGGCTGGTCGCTTCCGAATGCCTGCAGTTCTATTGCATGCAAGCTGCGTCCCGAACTTTATTTCTGAAAGAAAGTAAACACAGTTGTCGTGACAGGAGATGAGATGTATTTTTTGATCAGTTTAAATCTCGGACTGGGCGATTCAGGGAAACCGAAAATTGCGTGAGGCACGATTAGCGTTTTCATTCATGGCTCTGACGCAAAGTTTGTGTTTCCGTCTATATTTACCTCTCAGGAGATATCTTCGGATGTCTCTTTTTTGGTTCTAAGTAAAACTGTGTGGGATTTTCTTTTGGATTAAAAAATCAAACCTCTTTTTTCGCAAAAGAAAAGAGATCTCTTT
>JBJEFF010000136.1:0-7562 GCA_051873775.1 Allobaculum sp.
TTATCCCAAGGAGGACGGATACAAAATACACGTCGATTATTTGACGCTTACCTTCCAAAACGAATAGGTGAACATGAAAAAAGATACAGGAGCTGAATTCACAGACTGAATTCTTCCTGTATCTTTTCGTTTGGTTCACTTTAAATGTTTCCGGCAAATTCCGGGTCATTGGGATTCGGATGGAATGCCTTGCGCTGGCGGAGCAGGAACAGAATTCCGCGCACATTCAGCTCAAGAACCATTGCCGCCCATACCCCGTAAAGCCCATACGGAATGGAAAGCAGCCACGCAAGCGGAATACGGACACCCCAAATCGAGATCAGGTTGAGGCATGCCGGCCAGAGGGTATCTCCTTTACCGCGCAGAATACCGGTAATCGCAATGGAAGCACCGTACATCGGTTCGGCAAAAGCTTCCATTTTCAGCAGCGTCGAGCCGATTTCGATCACGGCCGGGTCCGGTGAAAGCATGGCGATCAGAATACGGGAGAGAATAAACATCACCGTACCGCAGAAAAACATCATACCAATGGTAATCCGGGTCACGCGCCAGGCAATCTGGCGGGAGAGTTCGATCCGGTTGGCGCCGATACACTGACCAATCAGGGCAGAAGCCGCAGACGCAAAACCGAATGCCGGCATATAACATAAGCTTTCGGCTGTCACCGCAAAGCTGTGAGAAGCAATCGATAATGTACCTAATGAGCTGACGATGCGGGTCATGGCGACATAGGAAGTACCCGTAATGAGCTGTTCGGCACTAATCGGACCACCGATCCGTAAAGCCGAACGCAGGGAATGTTTTGTAAAACGCCATGAAGCTTTATCCTTGAGAAAGGCGTTTTTAATAAAGATCCATCCGGTCAGAAACAGCGAGGTGCAGAGCACGGAAACGGATGTACCGAGAGCGGCACCCATAACCCCTAGATTCATTCCGAAGATAAATAAAGCGTTGAAAGTAACGTCTAAAAAGCACATGACGACCTGCGCCATGCCCGGGACTTTCGTATCCCCGGTCGCCTGTAACATCTGCATCGCCCAGCTGTTGAGCATGTAGAACGGGATCGTCAGGGAATAGACGAGTAAATAAAGACCGGCATCATGCAGGACAACCTGTTCGCCGCCAAGCCACACCGGAATACTGAAACTCATAAGAGACATTAAAAGAGCCATCGGCAGGCTGAAGACAAATATCGCAATCAGACCCTGCCGGCATAAGGATGCGGCTTTTTTATACTCACGGGCGCCGATGGCCTGTGAAGTCTGAACGGAAAAGCCGAACGTCACGCCATTGGAGACACCATTGACGAGCCATGTCGTGGAAGCCACCAGACCGATGGCGGCAGAAGCGTTCGTACCGAGACGTCCCACCATGCCCATGTCGAGCAGCTGCATGACAGTGGTTGAAATCTGTGCCATAATAGCGGGCCAGGATAGAGCCCATATAAGCGAGCGCTGTTCGCTAGCAGAAAGCGATTCATGATTGCGGATTCTCTGTAAAAGTTGTGCTGAAGTCATGAAGCCATTCTATCAAAAATTTAGATTGCGCAAGAAGATGTACTGTGTTTTTCCTCCGGAAAAACGCACGAAACTCACAGATAGCGGATCAAGTCTGTCGTCTTTGAGTTACAGGAAGAGAATCTGCCGGAATACCGTAGGTTTTATTCACCATAACCGTGTCTTTGGCACTACGGGATGCCCTATAATAAAACCAGCATACTTTTTATCAGAACGAAATAAAAACATACGAAAGAGGTGAGGAAAGTGGATCCGAATAAAACAATGACTGACAAAGATAAAGCGTATTTAAAAGAAATTCAGAAGCTGTGGGATCTGCTCGAAGAATCCTCCGTTCCTTACCGCAAAGCGCCCTGGCTTGTCGAAAACATGAAAAAAGTCGCCGCAACGAATTCTAATCATTCGATCATCCGTAAGGATGAATCGAGTCAGCTGCGTACCTACGGCTTTATGGACCCGAAAGTCTTTAATTCCTATTTTTACGGCTGTCAGGACCATTATCTGATCTCTTCACGGCGCGGCTTTTACTACTGGCCGTGTGCCAATGACGGAATCACCGGTGTCTGTCCCAAAAAGGATCCTTCGTACACGAACGGATCACCCCGTCCGTGCGGTACGTGTAAATACCGCAAAGGACTGACGCTGACCCCGGTCGATCTGCAGCGTCACTTCCAGACGACCCGCTGGCCGGATCAGGGCTTAATTAAAATCACCCCGCTCCAGCCGGATGGGAACACGCATTTTCTGTTATGGCAGCTTGGCTATCCCAACTGGGAAAGTGTGAATACGCAGGATAAAGTCAACGAAATCGCCAAACTGATCAATTCGCAGGAAGCCGGGTTCCATATGGAGGAAAAACTGAAAAACAGTGCCGATGCCTTATGCCGGGCCATACGCGCATCCGGTCTTGACTACTTAAAGGCCTCCGGGGCTTATCCGGGTTCTTTGCAGATCTGGCTGTTTTTCCAACAGCCGCTCAGTGTGCAGAAAGCGATTGATCTTGGCAAAGTTCTCGTACTGAAGGCGATTCTTGAAGAAGGACTGACCGACATGTCGTTTTTCGATATGATGGTGCCTTCCAGACCGCCAAAGGAAAAAGGCGCTTCCGGCTCCTCTGTCGAACTGCCTTTACAGGGATGCTCGCTTGTTCACGGCCGGACGTATTTTCTCGATGAAAACGACGAAAATGTGCGGTATGAACACTCACTTCGCTTTTTACAGAATATCCGCAAGATTCCGGCTAATTCAGTCGAGGATCTGCTTCATAAAAACAAAAAACGGTTTTTCGAATGGATGGATCCGAAAACGAAAACCAATGTTCCAAAACCGCAGAGCCAGGTTCTGCAGCTGTTCGATGATCCCAATGATACAACGAAGTTCTTGGCATCTGATGTGGAGGGGACCGTTTCGATCACGTTGAAAAACGGAGTCCGGGTACAGAAGAATAACTTAAAACCGCGTCTGATCGGCCAGCTCCTTCTTCTTGGCAGTTACTGGAATCCGGAAGAAACGAAAAGCAATGGACGCTTCTTTACCGGCTCACGTGTCGTTCAGCATGCCCATATCGAAGGAGGTGAGATTCATTTACCGCGGGGCTTATACAGCGAACTTCTGCGCCGTCTTGATGAGGCGATGATTCCTTACGAAACGAAGGATGAAACTGTACAGGGCCGACCTCTTGAAATGAACTTTCTGGCGACTTTACGTCCCGAACAGGAAGTCATGGTGAGCTCCCTGATGAAAGAGCCGCACGGCATTCTTGCGGCTGCAACAGGTGCAGGGAAAACCGTTATGGCGGCGGCTCTAATCGCAAAAGCGCAGGTGTCGACGCTTGTACTGGTGAACAACCTGCGGATTCTCGACAGCTGGGTGGATACGCTCAATGCCTATCTGCAGTTTGAAAATCCGGCTTTTGAAGCCAATCTGCCGGATGCCAAACGGTTTCCGGGTAAAATTGGCGTTCTGCAGGGCAACAATAACTCGTTATGCCAGCGTGTGGATATCGCGATGATTCCGTCACTTTTCACGAAGAAAAACCTGCCGGAACTGATTGAACCGTATGGCATGGTTATCTTTGATGAATGTCACCATGCTGCATCCGCCCGGAATATCGAACTGCTCGACCGGATTGCGGCCAAACGGGTTTACGGTCTGACCGCCACTCCGCAGCGCCCGGACGGCCTTTCTCCGACCCTTTTCTGGGAGTTCGGGCCGATCCTTGGGGAATATTCGAGTAAGGAGCAGATGAAAGCTCAGACGTTTAACCGCTACTTTATCGTGCGTAACAGCGAGTTTGTCCCGATTTCGCAGAAAGCGACTGATTTTATGCGGATCAGTCAGGAAGCCTCCTATGATCCGGCACGCAACCTGCAGATTGTCGAAGATGTTCTCGATGCCATTGATCAGGGTAGAACGGTTCTCGTGCTCAGCCGCTATGTTCTTCATGCCCGTCATCTTGCCCGTATGATCGAAAAAGCGGATCCGACTTTAGAAATACTTGTCAACACGGGTGACGAGGAGGACAAGGAGACGATCGGCGAACGCTATAAGGAACTGCGGGATAAAGACCGTGTCGTCCTGGTCGGTACCTATAACGGAATGGGGGAAGGTTTTGACTTCCCGCGTCTCGATACGCTGATGTGTACGATGCCGGTCGACTCTTCCATTGTTGTTTCGCAGGCAATCGGCCGTATTCACCGTCAGGTCAAGGCGAAGAAGGATGTCTATGTTTATGACTATGTTGACCGTAATGTCAGCATGTTCCAGCGCATGTTTGCCTCACGTCAGCGTGAATACTTTACGCAGGGCTACCAGATGAACGTGATTTCGCAAAATCCGTCCATTCAGGATAAACTGCCTTATTCCGTTGAGAGATATGCTCTGCAGCCTCAGATTGATGACAGCGGAATCATTCGGGATTACCGTACAGTACTGATTGAAGATATCAGACAGGCAAAGCGCCAGATTTCAGTTGTGCTTGATGATCTTGATGAACGGGCACGCGATGAGCTGTTAGAACTTTTAAAACCGGCATTTGAGCGCAAACTGAGGATTGATTTATTTATCGAAAAAGCCGGCAGAGAGACGATTGACGTTCTGGAAAAGAACGGTGTGATCGTTCATATCCATCAGCGCATTATCGGCCGTTTTATCGTGATTGACCGCCATTTAAGCTGGTTCGGACCGCTAGGCATGGATGTACTCGCCATTCAGGAAGGGCAGTGGCAGCGGGTGGATGATAAACTCGTTGCGGACTGTTTTATGGATGCAAGAAGGGAAGAAGAACGCCTGATGCTCAACAGGCAGAATGGCAGGGATAAAAATCATACTGCCTGAGTGGTCAGACAATCTGAAGAAAATAAGACGAAATAAGGATGAAACACACCTTTGAAGACTGATATAATGAATAGGCGACAGGAGAACTGATTCTATGATTATTGATTTAGATGATATTATTGATGCCATTCAAGGCGGAAATAACCGCATTGAATACTATCTCAACGTTCACAATGGTGAAATTATCATGCGTGATGACACGCTGCCGACCCGTGAACTGATGGAAATTGATGACGAGATTGATAAATACTACGATTCCCTCATCCTGATTCCAACCGCTTATGATGCCAATGAAGTCGGTATGATGCGCCGCTTCACCAATGACCTGCCCGATGGTCAGGCAAAAGATGCGCTTAACACTGCGCTCAATAGCGGTAAAGGTCTGTACCGCCGTTTCAAAACGGTTCTGCAGAACTACAACCTCGAAAATAACTGGTATGAATTCGAAGATGACGAATATGTTGCCTTTGCGCGCGACTGGTGTCAGGCTAACGAAGTCGAATTCGAAGAAGTCCCGAAAATCGTATACCGTCATGCGACTCGCCGTGATGTCGATCTGCTTGTCAAACTCAAAAAGAAAGAACTCGGTATTGAGGACGAATCTCTCGATTTCGAACTGAATAGATACTTTGCGGCTCAGATCCGCAATGGCGGCTTATACCAGATCATCGCATGGTGGAAAAACAAGGTTGCCGCAACTGGTGCTATTGCGTGGGTCTTCACTCCTCCTACACCGGAACTTCCGGACGGACGCACTGGTTACTTATGTAACTTCTGGATTGAAGACGATCTGAAAAATCAGGGTTACGAAAAAGAAATCATCAACCGTCTTAAAGAAGAAGCTGTGCGCCGTAAACTGCCGGTGATCCGCACTTATGGCATGCCATCTGAACTGGTTGAAGAATCCGGCTTTGTCAAAGAAGACGATGTCTTCAAGACCACTCTGAAGCTGAAGTAACAGATTCCATTTTGTGATGGGCCTTCAATTAGATAAAAGTAAAAGAACAAAACGAACAGAAACGGGCTGCACCTCAATTGAAATTCAGGAGGTACAGCCCGTTTTTTCGTGCCTGTAGGAGCGGATCAACGCCATTGAGGCATGAAAAAAGCCTGTCAGTAGAGACAGGCTTAATAGGTAGATTGAAAGATGAGTGAATTAAACTAATTCAGCATCTTCGAAGTGCCAGTAACCGTAAGCGGAGTGCCAGATGCCTTTAACAACGTCGCCGTCTTCAAGCCAGAAGTCGTTGTAGTAAGCCAGTGGGATACATCCAGCTTCATCCATCAGGATTTCTTCAGCTTTGTGGAGAGCTGCAGAACGTTCTTCAGGATCAAGTGTTGTTCTGGAGATATCCATCTGAGCATCGTATTCAGCATTGTTGAATTTACCATCGTTGTTTCCGTTTGTGGAATACAGCAGGTCAAGGATGTTAGATGGATCAGAGTAGTCGCCTACCCAACCGTTACGAGCGATTTCGTAGTCACCGTTACGACGCATCGGAGTGAAGGAAGCCCATTCAACGATGTCAACGTCTAAGTTAACGCCGATTTCTTTCCAGCACTGCTGCAGGTATTCAGCAACTGTTTTGTGGTAGCCGGCATCGTTAGTTGTGTAAGTCAGTGTTGGCAGACCTTCGCCGTTTGGATAGCCAGCGTCTTCCAGTAATTTCTTCGCTTCTTCTACGTCAGCTTCATAATCAGTTGTAGAAATGAATTCTTTACCGCCGTTGGAGTTAGTAACGAATTCAGTTCCGTCTGTATCCATCCAACCTGGACCAACGAAGTTGCCGGCCGGGGAATAAGTTCCCTGCATCAGCGTGTTGGCGAGGTATTCACGGTCGATTGCAAGGTTGAGCGCTTTACGAACGTCTTTGTTGTCGAATGGTTCTTTTTCAGTGTTCAGGGATACGTAGTAAGTACCGATGATTGGTTCTACATGGAAGTCCTCATTGTCTTTGAGGGAAGGAATTTCTTCTGTTGGAACGTCTTTGATCAGAGCGATTTCGCCGGCATTGAATGCATTATAAGCAGCGTTGGCATCTTCGATCAGGTTGAACTTGATACCGTCAAGTTTAATGTTTTCAGCATCCCAGTAGTTAGGGTTCTTTTCCATCAGGATGTAGGAAGAAGGTACCCATTCAGTGATGTAGAAAGGACCATTGGAAACATAAGTCGCAGCAGAAGTAGCCCATGCATCACCATTTGTTTCGATGGTTGCTTTCTGAACTGGAGAAAGTGTAGCGAATGCTGCTAAGGATTCGAAGTAAGGGCAGGTATCTTTCAGGTGAACAACGAGAGTTGTGTCATCTGGTGCTTCTACGCCTAATTTAGTGATATCACCAGCGATTGCTTCGTCATAGCCTTCAACCATGGAAAGAACTGTTTCAGCATATGGAGCAGCAACTTCCGGATCGCATACACGCTGCCAGCTGTAAACGAAGTCTTCAGCTGTTAATGGTGTACCATCAGACCATTTCAGTCCGTCTCTCAGTTTGAAAGTATAAGTTTTTCCGTCTTCGGAAACTTCCCAGGATTCAGCCTGACCTGGAGCAATGTTTCCGTCCTTGTCGTTAGTCAGTAAGCATTCAAAGTTAGTTAAGATCATGTTACCGCCATCGACTGCGGAGTTTAAAGCTGGGTCCATAGTTTCTGGGTTAGGACCGATCTGTACAGATAAGATTTTTTTACCTGTAGTGTCAGTACTTGCAG
>JBJEFF010000137.1:0-7546 GCA_051873775.1 Allobaculum sp.
CATCTCAATAAGATGATTTGGCAATCTTAGATTTATCTAACCGAATGGCATTGTCTCTAATGAAGCCGATATTCCCGCAATTTGCCCTAAAACAGGCTACGCTCATATTGCGTTGATTAAGGACTGTATCAAATGAAAGTCTTTTTTGTTTCCAGACATGGACGATTTTTTCAAAATCATCCCAGACTTCCTTTTCAGGTCTGCCAAGCTTCATCCCTCTTGCTTTCGCTGCGGCGATTCCCTCAGCCTTAAGTTTTTTTCCGCTTTCATCCCTGCCCTGCATAGGATAGGATTTGCAACGCTAGATCCGCAAGAAAAGTTTCCATCAAGTCTTTACCGTTTGAGCATCTAAAAGCCGCATATCCAACACACTAATATTGATTCCGATTTCTTGCGTAAGAATATGCCGTTTTTCTGACTTTCCTTATAATTCATTCTCCGTTGGTCAATGCGAAAACATTCTACAGATCCCCGACTTTTTACTTTTGACCAGCTTCTGATAATTGGAACGGATTGGGATGGTCAAAATCCTTGCTGTACTGCTTGTCCTCTTCTGAGTTATGCTGTAAACTCGTGCATCTTCATAAATATTCCTCGTGGTATCATCCTCCACAATCATGATTAAAAGAAAAACAGGAACGCGTTTTACCGTTCCTGTTTGGGGTGTTTAGGCTTTTTCTTCGTTTGATGTAGTTTTTGTTCTCTCTGCTTTGCTTGTAATCGTTGCGTTAAATCTTGATTTTATCCACAACTGTGGTCTGCACTTCAGGCTGTTCAGATTGAACAGCAGTTTCGATTTCAGACAGCATTGCTGAAGCTTCTTCCTTTCTGGTATCCGTCAATTCCGGACCCCATATGAGATAAAAATAGGAAGAGTGCTGTTGTATGGCTTCAAGAATCAGGGAGATGCGCGTCCAGTTTTCGGATTTTGCCGGCCAGTTGAATACTTTCGTGATCCGCAGCGTTTCATCGGCATACAAAAAGTACCTGATCTGGGCAGGCTCTGAGAACGGGAGGTTGTAAAACTGGGCCAAAAACAGATCGGGATCCAGAGTTGGATCGATCTGGCTTGCATCCATGATGAAAGTTTCCATGTGATTATTATAAGTTTCCATTCCCTTAAAAATGGAAATATCCCCATTTTTCCAAATTCTATAATGAATGGGGATTCAAAAGGCGCGATTCCGCCTTTTTTACATGACTTTAACATTCCTTGTCTTCTTTGCCTGACAACTTGCATAAATGCTCTACTCGCTCACTACCTGAATCTGACAAAGGGTCGGATCGCTTTCAATCTGTTTTAGATTTTTCGCTAATTCGAGATCAACTTGAATTTTGAATCCGCGCTGCAGATCGACGAGCTTCTGTTCGAGAGCCATCTTGTCATCCCATAATAGCTGCAGCATGCGGATATGTTCCCATTCCTTTTCACCGCGCTTGGACAGATCGCTCAAAACACAGCGCAGCAAATTGATGAGCTGCCATGTTTCGGGACGCTCTACATCGCCGTTGACAAAAGTCAGCTGGATGATATGGCATGGCTTTTCGGATTGAGCAGAGAGCTGAGTTATCATCAGAATCGAATAGAATCGATCAATGCTGCCATCAATGATTTGCGAGAAGCGCTTTTCCATCTTCAGAGTCATATGCGCAAAAAAGCGCTGATCTTCTTTTCGGATTGTTGTGCCATTTTTAAACACTAAGCCAATTGCGATGCCGATTTTCTGGCCTGATTGCGGCTCGCTCGCTTTAAAAAACAAAGCCTGTGTGGGATCAAAGGGGCTTTGGGAACCATCTGGCAACCCTTCCATTTTGTTCAAAGCCACATCAAAGGTGCCCTGGTTTATAAACACATCGCCTTGGGGGTTCAAAGGCTTTTGGGGATGATTTTTGCATGCATCGACGGGCAGGATGACCGGTTTGTGGCCAAATGAATCTCGTGCGATCCGCTCGATTGGCGTATTGCGAAATTCCTCCACGCAATCATGCAAAATCGTGGCAAGTACTTGATGATTTATTAGGGTTTTTAAATACAATTCCTCTTTATTAGAATCCATTTGCATATTCAACCATAACCTTTCTATCTGTTATGGTCGTGTTTTTACGTTTTGATACAGAATTTTAAAAAAATTCTGAAAAAAAAGCCTTTTAAAGCAGGTTTCGGATTATATCCTCCTGTTTTAAAAGGCATTAATTTTTATCGTGACTAAGCTTTACGGGCTTTCATGTCGGCTAAAGAGTTTTGGGTCTGTTCGAAGAGAGTTTTATTCTTTTCGAGTTTTTCACGTTCAGCATCGATCTTGGCCTGCGGAGCTTTGGATACAAATCCCGGATTGCCGAGCATCTTTTCGGAACGTTTGATTTCGCTTTGAAGATGTGCGAGTTCTTTTTCGAGTTTGGCGATTTCCGCTTTGACATCGATCAGTTCGGCCATAGCAGCTTTAAGTTTGAAACCTTCAAGGTCGCGCACGAGCAGATCATCGGAGTCGAAGGCATCGACTAAAGCCACTTTAGCCATACCAGTTAAGAGCTGTTCACCCTGTGCACTCAGGCTGTAAGGCGCGCCATTGGCATCTTCAAGAACAATTTTGATTTCGTCACGTGGTTTCAAACCATACTGAGTTTTGATTTCACGGACAGTTTCAATGCTGTTCAAGATCAGGTCCATATCCTTAACCGCTTTTTCGGAAGTCGCAAATTCTGGAACGGATGGCCACTCTTCGAGGTTGATACTGTCTTTACCCATATTCATGCCAAGGTAAATATGTTCGCAGACAAACGGCATGAATGGAGAAAGCAGAATCAGAATGGCTTTCAAGACATATAACAGGATCGCAATGGTGTTATTGCGGACTTCTTCTTGATCGGAGTTGAGAGCTGCCTTGGATAATTCGATATACCAGGAGCAGAAGTCGTTCCAGACAAAGCTGTATAATTCATTACCGGCAATGGCAAGTTCATAACGGTCCATGTTGCGGGTAACGCTTGCAATCGTTTCATCGAGACGGGACAGAATCCACATATCGGATTCGGACAGTGTGCTGAAATCCGGAGTATAGATTTTGTCCTCTTCCATCTGCATCTGAACATAGCGGGAAGCGTTCCAGATCTTGTTGATGAAGTTCCATGCAGCATCGAGTTTTGTTTCATCAAAACGCATGTCGAGACCCGGAGCAGAATTTGTTGCCAGGAAGAAGCGCAGTGCATCTGCACCTTTATCGTTGATGACATCGATCGGGTCAACACCGTTCCCTAAGGATTTGGACATCTTGCGTCCCTGGGAATCACGGATTAATCCGTGCAGCAGAACGGTCTTGAACGGACGGTTGTGGGTCATATGACGGCCCTGGAATGCCATACGGGCAACCCAGAAGAAGATGATGTCATAGCCGGTAACCATGGTATCGGTCGGATAGTAGCGTTCGAGATCTTCAGTATCATTCGGCCAGCCGAGTGTGGAGAACGGCCAGAGAGCACTTGAGAACCAGGTATCGAGAACGTCTTCGTCCTGCGCCCAGTTTTCCGGATCTGCCGGAGCTTTTTCACCAACGTAAATTTCTCCGGTTGTCTTGTTGGTCCATGCCGGAATGCGGTGACCCCACCATAACTGACGGGAAATGCACCAGTCTTCGATATTTTCGAGCCACTGGTTGAAGGTATGCTCAAAACGATTCGGAACAAAGTCAATGTGCTGATCTGTTTTCTGTGCATCCAGAACAGCCTGGGCTAACGGTTTCATCTTCACGAACCACTGTTTGGACAGATACGGTTCAGCAATGACACCGGTACGTTCAGAGTGACCGACGTTATGCGGATGATCTTCGATATGATCGACTACACCCATTTCTTCAAAGTCTTTTAATAAAGCTTCACGGCATTCGAAACGGTCCATACCTTCGTATTTATGAGCCATTTCGTTCATTGTGCCATCCGGATTCATGCAGATCGGCATTTTCAGACCGTATTTTTTGGCCAGTTCAAAGTCGTTCGGGTCATGAGCCGGCGTACATTTCATAACGGCTGTACCGAAGTCCATATCGATATAGCTGTCGGCCATGATCGGCAGTGCATCGCCATTTGCCGGGTTGATCGCATGCAGACCGACGATATCTTTGTAACGTTCATCATCCGGATGAACAAAGATTGCCTGGTCGGCGAACATCGTTTCAGGACGTGTTGTCGCAATCACTAATTCCTGGCCAGTTTCCTGAATTTTGTATTTGAAGTAGTACATCTTACCCGGAATTTCCTTGTAGATGACTTCAATGTTGGACAGAGCCGTTTTAGCCTGAGGATCCCAGTTGATAATGCGTTCACCCTGATAGATCAGGCCTTCGTTATAGAGGGTAACGAACACTTTGTTTACAGCCTGGTTCAGACCTTCATCGAGTGTAAAACGTTCACGGGAATAGTCTAAGGACAGACCCATTTTTGCCCACTGCTGGCGGATAAAGTCAGAATATTCCCCTTTCCATTCCCAGGCACGTTCAAGGAATCCTTCACGGCCGAGATCGTAACGGGAAATGCCCTGTTCCTGCAGACGGGCATCGATTTTTGCCTGTGTCGCAATACCGGCATGGTCCATACCCGGTAAATAAAGTACGTCGAATCCTTTCGCACGTTTATAACGGGAGAGGATATCCTGCAAAGTATTGTCCCACGCGTGACCGAGATGCAGTTTCCCGGTTACGTTTGGTGGTGGAATAACGATTGTATATGGAATTTTGGATTTGTCGCCGGCTGTGAAATAGCCTTTGTCAATCCACTTCTGATAGACCTCTGGTGTTTCAACCAGCTTATGGTCATACTTTTTGGAAAGTTCTTTCATATTTGTCCTTTCTTTTGCGCTGTCTGAGTAAAAAAAAAGATTTCTTCGTCATAGGACGAGAAACCCGCGGTGCCACCTAAATTGTTTTCATGAAGATAGGACCAAAACAGTTTTAAACCTGTTTGGTCATCTGAAAACCTCTTTCGCATAACGCTGCGCCGGCGGCGGCTCCTACTTCATTCAAAGCCACAGCTCCCAGACTACCTTCCCCGTTTTTTCAGGTTTTCTTTCACCAGCCGAAAACTCTCTGATTTCCTAAAACAGGTACTCCTTCTGTTCTTTGCATTTATGTTCAGTCTAAACATTTTCATCGAAATTTCAAGAATGAAAACTTAAAGGTCTGCGTTATTCAATGAATTTGTCACTCAGTTTCCCTTTCTGCGGCACGAAAATGTCTCAATTTCTTCCTTTTATGATCTGACAAACAAAGTTGGACCGTTGTGATCGTATCGGAAATGATACCTGAAAATGTAAGATCCTGAAAACATTTTCGGATCAATCCCACTAAGTTGCGTGAATTTCCTTTAGGATAAAACTTCAAATCGTTATACTTTTAACTGTTATCTATTTTCCTGAACATAGCTCATGTTCTTATGAAAGTGGATCATCCATTCAATAAATACTATGAGTTTTTATGGAATAAAAAGAAAAGAGAAAAAGAGAGGGTACTTATGCAGCGAGAAAAACTCAGTTCCCGTCTTGGCTTCATTCTGCTTTCAGCAGGCTGTGCCATCGGGATCGGAAACGTCTGGAAATTTCCTTACATTGCCGGACAGAATGGGGGAGCAATCTTCATTCTGATCTATCTCTTCTTCTTAGTAGTCTTAGGTCTGCCGGTCATGACAATGGAATTTGCGATGGGTCGTGCCGCCCAGCGTTCAATGGCTTCGATTTATCAGAAACTTGAACCGAAAAACACAAAATGGCACTGGCATTCATGGTTTGCGATTGCCGGCAACTTTTTGCTGATGATGTTCTACACCACAGTTGCCGGATGGATGCTCAAATACTTTGTCGACACACTCGGCGGAACGTTCGTCGGTCTTTCTCCGGATGCGGTAGGCGAACAGTTCAATGTGATGCTTGGCAGTGCCGCAAGCAATGTCGCTTACATGGCGATCATCGTCATAGTCGGATTTGCAGTTTGCGCAATGGGTTTACAGAACGGTTTGGAGCGCATCACCAAAGTGATGATGACTGCCCTGCTGTTGCTGATGATCGTCCTTGCCGGTAACTCCATTTTCCTGGAAGGTGCTAGTGAAGGTCTGTCCTATTACTTACTGCCGGACTGGAACCGTTTTTTAGAAATCGGCCCGTTTAACGTCATTGTTTCGGCAATGAACCAGGCATTCTTTACGTTATCTCTCGGAATTGGTGCCATGGCCATATTCGGTTCCTATATTGAAAAAGACCGGGCTCTGCTTGGTGAATCCATCAACATTTCCTTACTGGATACCTTTGTTGCCTTCACAGCCGGTCTGATTATTATTCCGGCATGCTTTGCCTTTAATGTCGATGTCACATCCGGTCCGAAGCTGATTTTCATCACTCTGCCAAACGTCTTTAACCAGATGCCTTTAGGCCGTCTTTGGGGATCACTCTTCTTCCTGTTCATGACCTTTGCGGCATTCTCCACTGTACTTGCGGTATTCGAAAATATCCTCGCGAGCACAATGGATGCTTTCGGCTGGGATCGTAAGAAAGCCTGCCTGATCAACTGCGTACTCGTCTTCCTTCTGTCCCTGCCGTGTGCTTTAGGCTACAACGTTCTGACGAGCATTCAGCCGCTCGGCGAAGGAACCGCAATACTCGATCTCGAAGACTTCCTCGTTTCGAACCTGCTGCTGCCAATCGGTTCGATGATCTTCGTCCTGTTCTGTACAACAAAACTGGGCTGGGGCTGGAAAAACTTCACTAGAGAAGCCAACATGGGAAAAGGTGTCAAAGTTCCAAACTGGATTCATGGCTATTGCCAGTATGTCCTGCCAACGATTATTGCGGTCATTCTGATCATCGGCCTGCTCTAGTCATTTCTATTCATCTTGATCATCAGATCCTCATCGTGTCCTAGCACAGATGAGGATTTTTGTATTTATACTGTCCGAGCAGCATTTATTACAAAATTATTTGCGCTGAAAATTTTAGGACTCAAATGTTCTCCGGGTTTTTTTTCGACTGAAAGACATACTGATCCGGACTGAATTTCTCACTTTCTGCAGATTTATGTAACCAAAATGCTTCTAACAGTAAAAAAGAGTTCATCCTTTTTATGAATGAACTCAGTCTCTGTTTAGTAATATTTGTAAAAGTCAAGATATTTCTTTCCATCCGGCTTATCTTCTGTTCTTTCTTTCACCGCAATCAGATCGTTTATAAATAAAGGAACTCCTACAGTAAGCGGTGCGTCTTCCGGATCTAGATTGGTTTTTGCATAAAACTGCTTAACCGAACTGAGTTGTGCGACAAACTCTCCGTCTTTACGGGAATACAGTCGGACTTTGTAAGTATATGACTTCTTTACCTTCGGTGCAGCTGAAGGATCCAGTTTTCGGATCATAGATTTTACTGAAGGAAAATCCAGCTTTGTTCCTTCTTCTACCGGAAAAAGTTCTAATGCTTCATCCCAGGGGATGATCCGCTGCTCTAGTCCGTTAAGGCATTCTTTACGAGCTTGTTCAGTCTGTGGCAAAAGATGGGTTTTCAGATAGGAAACAGAGT
>JBJEFF010000138.1:0-7461 GCA_051873775.1 Allobaculum sp.
AAGTTAATCGACATGAGTCGTTATCGATCAGCTTGATTCATAGATAATCCCACACCATTTTCCATAGAGCCATTTTTAAAAACGGTTTTCTTTGATCTGAAAACCGTTTTTATTTCGAAGCAAAGAGGCAAGCCGTTTGTTTTAAGGTTTGATTGAGAAAGCATGAGTATAATTCACAAAGCAGATTTGTTATAATGACAAAACGAAAGGAGACAGGAATGAAAAAATTTAAACGGAATAACAAAGAGCATCAGAGCGGGATTCAGCGTGTTGTATCCAATCGTATTCTGATTCTTGCCTTAGTGATTGTCTCCCTTTTTGTCGTCATGGTGGTCCGTCTGGTAGATCTCCAGGCGATCGAACACACCGCATATGTGCAGAAACAGGATGACTACACATCAATCAAACAGTACACAACCGCACCTCGCGGTCAGATTTATGACTGTAAAGGAAGGGTACTCGCCCAGACTGTCCCTTGTCATAACATGGTATTCATTACCCCGAACAATGTTGACTACGAAGATCTGCTGATCTATGCCGACCGCGTCGGAACTGTCTTCGATCTGAAAACAGAAGACTTTACGCTTTCCGAACTCAAAGACGCATATCTGCGCTATACCTCTTTACTCGATACGACTGATCCTGCTTATAGCGGACTGGATCTGTTAAGTGAAGAAGAAAGAGCACAATACGATGCAGGGGAAATGAGTGCTTCCAAACTTCGTTCGATTCAGTTAAAATCAATCGATGAAGAAAGAATTAAGTCCGTCGCAACCCGTGATCTGATTCAGGCGGCTGTTTATGAGCGTATGGCTCAAAATGCGTCTACAGGTCAGGCAGGAGTCATCATTGAAGATATGGATGATGAAGACTGTGCGTACTTAATCGAACATAAACTCGATTTTCCGGGATTTGATGTCGATTTCAACGGCTGGAAGCGCGAGTATCCGTATGGGCAGACGCTTTCGGATGTTCTCGGATCTGTTTCCACGTCGACGGAGGGTTTGCCGGACAATTTGGCAGAGGAATATCTCGCAAAGGGCTATCAGTACAACGCCCAGGTTGGACGAAGCGGTCTGGAGTATCAGTACAACGACATTCTGAGTGGAACAAGTGAAATCGCAAAAATCACCTATGACTCCAATGGTCTTGCCCGCAAGGAAATTCTTCAGCCAGCAGTCAAAGGCCATGACATCTATCTATCGATTGATATCGATCTGCAGCAGCGAACAGATGAAATTTTAAAGGACGTCCTGACACGTCTAGGCGGCACGAAAAACCGTGAAAACTTCTATTCGCTGTTTACCTGTCTGGAAAATCCGCAGACCGGCGACGTGCTTGCGCTGTCCGGCTATCTGATGGATCCCGACACCAAACAGCTTTCCTATTATGCCTCAGGAAACTATACGTCACTCGTAAACCCCGGCTCCTGTGTGAAAGGTGTAACGGTGTACATGGGACAGTCTGAAGGCGTGGTCAGCGAGGGAGAGGTTATCAATGACGAAGTGATCAATGTCGGTGGTGAAGAACTCGGATCCTTTACCAATCACGGTCCGGTTAACGATGTTCAGGCGCTTTCCGTATCCTCCAACATCTATATGTTCAATATTGCCATGCGGCTTGGCGGCTATACGTATCAACCTGGACAGGCGCTTGCCATTGCGGATGTATCCGGAACGCTCAATAAAATGCGCCAGTATTATTCGATGTTTGGTTTGGGAAATCCTACCGGAATCGATATTCCCAATGAAGTCACCGTTTATGCCGCCGGAAACAACACGGCAGGGATGGTGCTGAACTATGCGATCGGTCAGCTGGATACGTATACTCCACTGCAGATGATGCAGTATGCCGGTGTC
This sequence comes from Allobaculum sp., assembly GCA_051873775.1. Classification (GTDB taxonomy): domain Bacteria; phylum Bacillota_I; class Bacilli_A; order Erysipelotrichales; family Erysipelotrichaceae; genus Allobaculum. The sequence continues at coordinate 1,860 of JBJEFF010000138.1, forward strand.
ATTGCGACAGGAGGCAAGATGTATCAGCCACGTTTCTATCAGTATGCCAAGGAAGTGAACGGCGATCAGATCTTTGATCTCAATGAAGTGAAATTAAAGAGCGAGCTTCCCTCACAAAACGCATCGCACCTGAACCGTGTCCAGCAGGGCTTTCGAGCATGTGTAGCAGACGGCAACTGCGGAGATCCTTTATACAAAATGGATCATGAGATTGCGGCGAAAACAGGAACAGCCGAAGTCGGAGACTGGACAACCGCTAATCTGGTTGGTTACGGACCGGTATCCAATCCGACCATTTCATTTGCGTGCTCGGCGCCAACCTCTTCAGTCAACAGCCAAGCGCTTTCCGGAAATATCTGTACAACGGAAGTGATCGGTCCTGTCCTGGATAAATACTTCGAAGTATATCCTGAAAAGTAAATCGATAAGAAAATGCACAGCGCCTCGAACTGAACTTTGCGGCTTCAAAAAGGTTCGGCGCTGTTTTCTATTGGCTCGAGAAGAAACAATCAGGGATTAATGAATATGAAAAGTTTAAAATGAGATATGATACTGGTTTTAAATCAGGATTTGTTGAAACAGATTGTCTCGATGTGTTATAATCTCACAAGCTAAAGAGCGAGGAGGGAAGACAATGAGAGACCGCATCACTTTCAAATGCTCTGAATGTGGTAATGAAAACTATATCGGCACTCGGAATAAGAAAAAACATCCGGATCGCATGAATATCAAAAAATACTGCCCTAAATGTAATAAAATGACAGAGCATAAAGAGAAAAGATAACCCGCTGCAGCTACTGCAGCTCTTTTTTTTCGCTTTTTGATCCTCTGTTCACTCAGAAAGCCTCTGATCCCTGCTAATCTGACGGACAAATCTTTTTCACAATCTGTCTGCGTAACGTACAATAGGAATACAGAATAAATTCATTCACACAGAATTTCGCACTGAAAAGGAGACTGAATCCTTGGAAAGGATTTTTTATGAAAGTAATTACTAAACCGGTCGGACCGGTCATGGCTAACTGCTATCTGGTGATCAACGATGACAATCGCTGTCTGATCATTGATCCGGGAGAAGAAGCAGAACTGCTTGCGAATACGATTGATTCCCTTCATGTCAAAGTCGATGGAATTGTACTTACCCATGCGCATTTCGACCATATCGGAGCGGTAGACGAGCTTGTGAACCGATTCCATGTCAGCGTCTATCTGAACAAAGAAGAGTTCAGCTTCTTCGATGATCCGATGAAAAATTCATCCGGTGTATTTATGGGGATGCCGGAACTGTATTTAATGGCTCATCCTGTCGCTTTACAGGAAGGACACAATCAGATCGGAACATTCGATGTAGTCGCTTATTACACACCAGGCCATTCAATCGGATCGATGATCCTTGCGATTGGCGACGATCTGTTTACAGGGGATACCCTGTTTCAGGGTTCGATCGGTAGAACCGATCTTCCAACCGGATCCGTACCGCAGATGAAGAAGTCTTTGGAACTCATTAAATCCCTGGATAAAAACTATACTGTCTATCCGGGACATGGGCCTTCAACCACACTGGACATTGAAAAGAAGCGTAATCCGTATCTTGTTTACGCAATGTTATAAGAGCACTTATCAGGGCGCAGCAGACGTAAATGCTGCGCCTTTTTTGACCGATCAGAATGATTCAAGAAGATTAAGCGGGGCAAGCATAATCTGATAGACGCTCACGGCTAGTAAGCCCACTGAACCGTACGCAAAATACAGAATATAGTTCGAAACTTTTTTCGTGATCCGCTCTAAGCGAAGCAGTGCACTTTCCTGATAAGCTTTCATCATGGATTCCATCAGTGAGACCTGCCCGCCGATCTGAAAGAAGCGGATAAAAGCAGGATCAAGCCGTCTGTCTTTACAGATACATGAAAAGAGGGAATCTCCTTTAGAAAGATTCTTTTTCCATTTTCTCGCAAGCATTGACGCAAAAGGGAAGTCTTTGGACGTTGACATAAAGGTTAGTGTCTGGCTTGTGGAAAGTGCACTGTTCTGCGTACATTCAAATAACGCGGCACATTCGCATGAACAGAGAATCCTGAGTACAGGAATCCGGAATAAGAGGGAAAGACTCTGAAAGCGGCTTGCAGGAGACCATAACAGATGGATAATCACTCCTCCGAGAATTACCATGATAATCCAGAAAACGGTACAGAGGAGTTTCAAGGTGTCGAGCAGCGCTGTATCTTCGCTTTCAAAGGCGCTGAATGCAGGCAGAATACTGGACGAGAAAAAATAGATCAGAGCAGTCGCAAAAGCCATGATAAACAGGGGATAGACAGAGTTGGAAAAGAGTTTTTTTGAGATCACCTGTCTGGACTCCTGAAGCTGCTGATCATACTTGACTGCTAAAGGCAGGGAAAAATACTCCATCAGCGAAGCCATTCGCTGCAAGTGGCGTCCTTTCTGATGCCGGACGATTTCAAAAAATGGGACACCTTGTCTAAGCAGATGCGTAATTTCATCATGCTGGTTAAACGCCAGGTCCACCGCATCCTGAAAAGGAAGACCACTTTTTTCCAGCAGCGAGAAGACTTCCATTTCCGCTTCACTCATAAGCGGCCAGTCCTGCTTCCTGCCTACATCCTGCAAAAGAAAGTCCAGGAAGCGCCTGCTGCGGGCATGCGAATAAGTTTTGGATTTCTTCATCGTTCCAGATTTCATAAACAGCCTCTTTTCTCTCCCCGGCATTTTCCAGCCGGCAGACAAATATTCCTTTTAAAACACATCGCAACTCCTCGCGATCAATTCCTAAATCGAGCAGACGGTACAGACATTCGGCACCGCTGCCGCAGTGCAACGTAGTAAATACGAGATGACCGGTTAAAGATGCTCTGAGCGCCATTTTCGCCGCATAGCTTGTTCTGCATTCGCCGAAGAACAGAATGTCGGGATCATGCCGCATGAGCTCTTCAATACCTTTTTCGTAAGTAATTCCTCTCGCTTCACTGACCTGAATCTGAATCATATCCGGTTCATGAATTTCAATCGGATCTTCCAGCGTAACGATCTTGCGATTCTGAACGCTTAATATTTCATTGAGCAGGGCATGAACGGTTGTCGATTTACCGGATCCGGTCGGTCCGCAACTGATCACGAGTCCGTGTTCGATATCACACATCTCCTTGAGTTTTGAAATCGCCTGTCCGGAAGATGATAAATCCTGCAGCGCAAAATGATTGCTGGAATGAAGCAGGCGGATGACTCCGGTTCTCACCTGATCGGTAGTCATCATCGAAAAACGGCAGTCCATCTGCCCCTGCGACAGGGCAAAAGAAAATTCGCCGGACTGCGGCTTATAAGGCAGGCAGAGGTCCATTCCGGAAATGAATTTCAGGTATTCCAGAAAATCGAGGCCGAAAAGATCCTGATCGAGCCTGACTAATCCGTGCGGTGTTCTCAGCCAGATATCCATACGGTCGTCCTTGGCTTCAAAATGAATATCCGACGCATGCCTGCGAAGCGCATATTCGAGTAAAATCCGACAAAGTTCTTTCATATCTCCCAAGCCCTTTCATATTCTTATACGAGTAAAAAATGATTTTGATTCAGACTTAAACGAAATTTCTTTATTTTCTTTTCGATAAGAAGGTGAATAATGGATTTTGGAATAAAAATCGTCTGAAGGGGGGAAGTAAATTGAAAATCAGAACCTCACAAAAACAGATGTCTGAATCTTTCTGGACGATCACATTCTTAACGCTCTCTGGAGGCTTCCAGGATGCCTATACCTATTTCTCAAGAGGAAAAGTCTTTGCGAATGCCCAGACGGGAAATATGGTTTTAATGGCAGCCCGGCTCGTGGATGGGGATTTATACGGCTTCATCCGCTACCTGTTTCCAGTGCTGGCTTTTTCACTTGGAATTATCTGTGCAGTGTTCATGAAACACCGGTTTAAACATCTTTCACTGCATTGGCGACAGAGTGTTGTCTTAATTGAGATTGGCTTGCTCATCATCACACCTTGGATCAAACTCGATCTGCTCGCCAATTCTCTTGTATCCTTTGCTTGTGCCATGCAGGTACAGTCCTTCCGTAAAGTCCATGGATATCCATTCGCCTCTACCATGTGTATCGGAAATCTTCGAAGCGGACTCGATCATCTGGTTGAATGGCTGGAAACGAAGAATGTCAGAGAACGCGATCAGGCTTTTAGTTATTTCCGGGTTATCCTGATCTTTATCATCGGCGCCGGACTCGGTAAAGTGGCATGTGATCTGTGGGGATTCTATGCTGTATGGGGAAGCGTACTGTTTCTGCTCATAGCCTGGGTGCTGATGTTTCTGGATCCCAAATCCTTAGAACCTCTGACAGAATAATTCTTAACTTTTCGGAAGAATAATGGAAACCGAAAAAGCTGGTGATTCAGCCTGACTGCCTTGAAAGACGTACAGGAGTGAACAACCAGCTTTTTGCGTTGCTGAGGGAAGAGGGAATACGAATAAAGGGCTGGTTCCTTGCGGTTCCAGCCCTTGAGGTTTCGGATATCGGAGATTGTGATCAGGTTGTCGGCTGTTTCACTTCAGATCTCTCTGGTGAATTTTTTTATTTTCCAGCCAGTCAACTTTTTTTGTTCCTCCTGAATGCTTCTTTATTTAGACTTTTCAATCTTTGATCTCTTTCTTCACTTTTCCTGTTCAGCGATTTTTGTCTTTTTTTTGAATCAGGTAAGTCTCTTCCTTCCATCCTTCCCATCTTCTGATGGTTCTGATGTTTTTTTATTCATCAGCCAGGACTTCCTTTGAAGGCAGATCGTATTTTCTTTTTTGATTCTTTTTTAAGGAATCTTATTTTTCTTTTTCTAAATCGTCTAATCTATTTCTACTTCCTCTACATTTTATATTGTTCAGATTCAGTAGTTTTTGATTATCTGCGAATAGGTTGTTATTTGATTTAGATTATTTTTTTGAAAATACTGATTGCTAGTTCCTATTTGATTTCGTCTTTGTCTAGCTGCTTACTTTGCCTGCTAACTTATGACTTTAGTTGTTTTTCATTCAGTTTATTCAGGACATTGTCGATACAGCCTTTGCTTCACTCAAACTTTTTTTGTTTGCTGTTGCTTCGGGGACTTAGATGGAGTCTTTCTATTCAGCTTCTGTAATCTTCTGGTCATGTCTTGTTGTTCATGCCTTTAATTCATTTTTTTCAATTCCTGCTTTCTTTACAACAAGTCTTGATTCTGAATTTTAGATTACTTTCTTTTTCATCCTTTTTTATGGATTTCAAAGTTCTGAATTTTAGAAGTATTTTATTTAGTGTCTCGGACACTTTATCTCAGTCTTTCGACTTTTTCGATATTTTTTATTTTTACTTCTATCTGCGTTCTGTATCTGCTTTTGTTGTGCTTGTTATTCAAGCCTGTTTGGAACTCTCCCTTTTTACAGGGTTCGTGACAACTTTTAGGAGATCCTTTCGGATGATTTTTACGTCTTTACTGACGCCTGATCGATATCCTTTCACCTCTCTTTGTGTTTTAGAGAAGCTCTTTGTCTTCTCCTTGCACCTATAAAATACCATGTTCTAAACAGAAAAAAAGGGGTTTTGCCAAGCTGGTTTCTAAAG
>JBJEFF010000139.1:0-7272 GCA_051873775.1 Allobaculum sp.
ATTTCAACTGGTTGATTTCCATAAACGGACAGCAAAGGTCCGTTGCGAGTGATTTGATCGGTTTGACTCTGGCACAGCCGGAGATTGAGAGAATGCGAATCATAGATCCAACTCCTTATTCCATATAGTTTTATTGCATATAGTCATGTTCACTCATCACTCTAACAGTCCATTTTTTCGGCGCAAGTTTTTCCGTCCTGACAGGACTTTCCCTCACTTTGGGAAAGGTCATAAATGGTCTGATCTTATCGTATTGTGCGGTTTTGAATCAGAATTCATTTCCCTAAAAATAATAAGACGGATTTCTACATTATTTCCTTTTTTTCTTTATAATTGCCAATGAGAGAGACTGCTTATCCTCTATACCGTAAGCTCCCTTGAGGAAGCAAACCAGGAGGATCCGTGATTTCTCTGTATTTGTGAAAAGAGGTTTTGATTATGAAAACTATGTTAAGTGGAATCAAGCCGACTGGACGTTTAACTCTAGGTAACTACATCGGTGCGATCCGCGAATTCGTTAAATATCAGGATGAATACGAAATGTATATTTTCATCGCTAACGAACATGCCCTCACCGTTCCGATTGCGGCTAGCGAACTGCGCAAGAACACCAAGGACTTAATTGCCCTCTATCTTGCCTGCGGTCTGGACCCGGAAAAATGTACAATCTTCCTGCAGAGTGATGTTCCGGCTCATGCCCAGCTCGGCTGGATTATGACCTGTCTGTCCGGTTATGGCGAACTGCAGCGTATGACGCAGTTCAAAGATAAAATGGCTAAACAGGAACAGGGAATCACCGCCGGCTTATTTACCTACCCGCCTTTAATGGCAGCCGATATTCTCCTTTATGATCCGGACTATGTTCCAGTTGGTGTTGACCAGAAACAGCACGTTGAACTGACCCGTGATTTAGCTGAACGTTTCAACAAACGTTATTCCGATACTTTCAAAGTTCCGGAACCACTCGTAACCAAAGTCGGCGCAAAAATCTTCGACCTTCAGGATCCGACGAAGAAGATGTCCAAATCCGATACGAACCCGAAAGGCTGCATCGACCTGCTCGATGATCCTGCTCAGGCTCGCAACAAGATCAAGAGTGCCGTTACGGACTCTCTTGGTGTGATCCGTTTCGATCCGGAAAATCAGCCTGGACTGGCCAACATCATTACCATTCTTTCCGCTTTAACCGATGAATCCATCGAATCCATCGTGGCCCGCTATGAAGGCAAAGGTTACGGCGAACTGAAAAAGGAGACCGGTGATGCTGTCTTCAATTTCCTGACTGATCTGCAGTCCCGGTACAATGACATTGTTTCCAGCGGCCAGATTAAGGAAATTCTCGACGAAGGCGCAAAGAAAGCCTCCCGTGTTGCGAACAAGAAAATCGCAAAAGTCTACCGCAAAGTCGGCTTAACTCTCTAGTATTCATTCCCCGTTTTTCAAAAAAGAAAACGGGGTTTTCTTTTCCCTTCTTGGTCCATCGGACAAAAAGAAAACGGCAACCCGTATAGAATTGCCGTTTAGAATCATCGTGAGGAAATGAATTAGAATGACCAGGTCGTATTTGCGCTCGCTTTTAGAGTCAGAAGCGGAATCTGAAGATTCTGAATCATGGACGGAATCGGTCCTTCCACTACATATGCCGGCTCACAGGTCAGGATCGGTGTTAAATTGGCACTGTGATTTGCACTGGTTTTAAAATCGAGAGAAACACACTCCGGCGCATTCGCACCGAGCAGCTCAGCCATTTGGCAGGCTTCTTCTCTTGCTTTGCCGAGAGCTTCTTTCTGCAGTTTCTGCAGATCACAACCTTCGTTTTCATAGAAAAAGCAGATATTGAATTCAACCGCAAACGGCAGCTGAGCAAGCTTGCTCCAGAATTTTTTCAATAGTTCAAGATCCGCATTACAGCGTGTAAGCAGATGAAGCTTTGTGCGCTGCTTGCCATCGCCTGTCAAAGAATCAGAGTTTAAATAGTCCATCATAAAAGAAGATGGATCAATGCCGATATTCTGCAGCGCAAATAATAATTGATCCGCTGATTCCTGCAGTTTTCTTAGGCTGGCTTGCATTGATAAACCTTCGCATTTAATATTCAGCGAGATTTCCATGCCATCACATCGGACAGACTGTGTTGCATCTGTCTTCAAAACAACGTTCGTCATGTTCAAATTCTCCTGTCTAATAATCCGTTTTCTGGGTCAATCTCAATTCTCTTCTCATATAGTATCTTTTTCGAAAAGTTCAATCAATCCTTTATTTAAAGCACTTGAACTCAGAAATAGTTATTTCCTATCATTTTTCCACTTCAAACTGGCGGTCGCCATAGGTGTTGTGAATACTTGATGTACGTTCACGATTATAGCACGATTCAATTCTTATAAAAAATTCATGGGATTATTATAAATCTATTAGAGATATATTTTATACATTTCGAGATTCGTTGTCTGTTTTATGCGAACAAGGGATATTTCGCGCGTCAATTTTCAAATTCATGATAAAAAAGGTGAAGCCCGGAATGAGAATAAATCAGACCTCACCTTTCTAATTCTGAAAAAAAATATTTAAATCCGTCTATTTTGCGTCTTTTACGCGCTTTGCGACGAGTTTTTTGAAGATTTCGCCGCGGACTTCATAGTTTTTGAACTGATCAAAAGAAGACGTTGCCGGGCATAAAAGGATGACATCTCCCTCTTTGGCATCGCGCAAGGCAGCGTCTAATGCCGCTTCCATCGTATGGCAGATTTCCGTACTGCTGAAGATATCGGTAAAGACATTTTCGATCTGTCCGAATGCGTAGCATTTGGCGATGCGGTCATCGTACTGTTTGAGAACGGTATAATCGATCCCTTTATCCTTGCCTCCGGCGAGCAGACGGACGCCCCCTGTAAAGCTCGATAATGCTGCTTCTGCTGCATGGGTATTGGTTGCCTTGGAATCATTGTAGATGCGTACACCATTGAGGGTATCTACGTATTCAATACGGTGTTCAACACCTTTAAAGTTTTCGATCACATTCTGAATGGTCTCCGGTTTAACCCCGAGCAGGTAGGCAATGCAGGATGCCTGCATCGCGTTCATCAAGTTAAAGGAGCCGACGAGTTTGAGGTCTGCGACTGTAAAAAGTCTGACGTCATTGAGCCATACGTATCCATCTGCGACATGTAAAGCCACATCCTGACGGGTTAAGGAACAGTCGATCACCTGACACGGAATATTCTTGGCATATTCGACAACGGTCGGATCATCGACGTTGCGGATAAACCAGTCATCTTCCGTACAGTTTTCATATATTCTGAACTTGGAGGCATAGTAGTCCTCGAGGCTGTCCATGTAATCAAGATGATCGGGTGCAAGGTTGGTCACTACGCTGACATGCGGTCTGAATTTATCAATGCCGAGCAGCTGGAAGTTGCTCAGTTCAATTGCGACATGAGCAGTTTTATCTTCGTTTCCAAGAACAATTTCACTGAGCGGTACACCGATATTTCCTGCAACTTTGGCATCGTTAAACTGTGCCTTAAGCATTTCGTAAACAAGAGTTGTGACGGTAGTCTTGCCATCTGTGCCGGTAATGCCGCCGAATTCAAATTTCGGCGCAAACCAGGATGCCGTTTCTATCTCCGTATAAAGCGGTACTCCTTTTTCCTTGAAATACGCAATGAGCGGTGCTCGGTACGGAATACCTGGATTCTTTACGACAAATTCGTAGTCTTTTTCCTTCAGGAATTCAGGGTGGCCCTGATCGTAAACCTCAATACCGGCAGCTTCCAGTTCAGCTTTGTCGGCGATCTCTTTCTGATCCGTTAAGATCACATGATAGCCATGAGCATTAAGCAGTTTTGCTGCATTGATTCCGGATCTTGCAGCACCAATTAACAATACGTCCTTCATTTTTCTCTCCTGTATATGGATTCCCTCACGGGAATTTCTTTTATTCTGACTTTTCCATTATGGACTTTCACCGCCAATTTTGCATGATTTCCGTTTTAGTGAGTCAAGATTCGTTCCGGATCCTGAAGATTTTCAGTAAATGAGTAATTCTTCCCTTTTCAGGTAAAAGAAAAAAACCGTCTCTATTTAATCCAGAGATTATCAAGAGATGGTTTTGAATCAAATGACTAGAAGCAGAGATAAGCCAGGAAAATCGAGATTGCTGCAAGTAACATACCCCATGACCAGAAGACGGTGCAGACTTTCATTTCCGACCATCCTTTCTTTTCATAATGATGGTGCAGCGGAGCCATCAGGAAAACACGGCGATGTGTCTTTTTGTAGTACAGAACCTGAATGATATCGGAAAGTGTTTCAACAATGAAGACACCGCCGGCAACAAGCAGCAGCAGTTCCATACGGCAGGTCATTGCAGCAGCCGCAAGGATTCCGCCAAGTGCGAGAGATCCGGTGTCGCCCATAAATACTTTCGCCGGATGAATATTGAAGCGCAGATAGCCGAACAGCGCAAAAATTACAAGAATCAGGATGGAAGCCGCACTGTAATCGCCTTCCCATAAAAAGGCCATCGTAAACGGAACGAATGCGACGATGGAAAGGCCGGCACAGAGGCCATCCACACCATCCGAAAGATTGACCGCATTGGTTGATCCGGTAAAGAGGAAGAAAGACACAATGACAAAGAACCAGATCGGCACCATCCACTGGATATTGCCCGGCAGATAGATCACTGTCGGATTATGCATCATATAGAAGATCGTCAGGATCACCGCAAGTACAGACTGCAGTCCGAATTTGAGAGCAGGTTTGAGGCCTTCATTGGATTTCTGAACGACGATGATATAGTCATCGATAAATCCGATCAAACCATAGCCGAGATAGGCGATCCACATAATGATCGTTGTGTTATTCCATTCTAATGGAGTAAAGAAACTGCAGACAAAGTACACCGCAAACGGGACGATTAGAAATGCCAGACCGCCCATTGTCGGAGTTCCTGTTTTAGCTTTATGGCTCGCTAGACCTTCTTCACGCTCTGTCTGGCCGAATTTCAGTTTATGTAAGTAACGAATTAATGCTGGCATAAAGGCAAGCATTCCGATCAGTACGACAATTCCAAGACCAAACGCCCACCCCAACATTGACCAGTTAATCGGCACAATATTGTTCATAATTTCACCTTTCTTTTAGCGACAAGATTATATCATATATAGTCCGTGATTTTTCAGTTCATTCAGGATTCCGGCGAACAGTTCCGTATCAATTCTGTTGGTTTGAGCTGTTATTTTTCATTCCACACCTGAAAGTGCCTGTTTTTTCTCTTTTGCAAAATAAAAACGCCGTTAAACGGCGCTTTATCTTTCAGTTATAATGATTCAGCTTCTGACTAATAGGCCGAGCCATACCAGCCGACTCCTTCGTATCTCCAGCCAAGCTTCTGCAGTGCACGGACTTCAGGGGCATCCGTCGTATAATGATGTGTTGCGGTGCTTGCATTCGGGTTATAGACACGGTATACCGGAATGCCACGGGCAGTTTTACGATCTTCCCAGGCAACGCTGACAGACGCCCAGCCGACTCCTTCGTACGTCCAGCCTCTTGCGATAAGATTATCTCTTTCATCTGTATCCATGCAGTAATGATGGTCACCGGTATTCGGATTAAGAAGACGATAGACATACCAGCCGGAATCAGGCGCATTCCAGCCAACTCCTTCATATGTCCAGCCTCCGTACATCAGATTGTTTCTCTCCTCTGTATAGGCGGTATAAAAATGTTCTCCGGTATAGGGATTATAAAGACGATAGATCGGATGACTGCTTGCCGCATGCAAGGTCATTGGCGTGAGTGAACCAATTACTGTACATAATGCAACGGCTCCGGCGAATAATTTATTCTTAATTGTCATAAATGATCTCCTTTTTGTAATCATACATTATTTTGAAAATTCATTTCTTTCATTTTTCTTAAAATCCACGTTCTAAAATTATAACATTGCGTGAAATGTGTAAAATTTTATCAACAGCTCAAAGAGTCGGTTTCCTAACAAGGTCAGTATGCTTCCTTTAATCATATTTTACTCCATCTGATAACAGTTATATTTTGAAATGCCTTTCAATCAGAACGGCGTTTTTTACGGATAAACGTGTAAGGACGGTTAATTACTCATCCTATCCAGATCAGTCTGAAAAGACGCATTGTCATTAGACAGAATGCGCACAGCAAAGCATTTAGAAGCTCGGAAAATTCCTCGTTGCCATAATTAACCTTTTTTTTAATCATTATCCCTGTTTTTGAAGTTTTTTTCTTTTTTCATGCAAATCAGAGTAAAATCAAAATCACCTTGCTAATTAGTTATTAAAGAAGATATCGATTTGTCCTATTATTTTTAAAACGTTTTTTTAATTTACAGAACTCATCTTATAATATTAAAAACGAGATATTTTGCTCACCTTTGCTTTGACTGAATGCTAGCGGATAAACCTGATAATCTAGCAGCCATCTTTGTGGAGGGTACCGCAAAGAAAATTCATTTTTCATAGCTTTTTTAATTTGGTCATATTCTGGCAATGACAAAAATCATAGGACGATGGAAAAAATTTTCTTTAGTTTTTAGCTTTATTTTTAATTTTTGGCAGTCAGTTTTCACACGCTTTGACACAAGCAGGAATACCGGCTGACATCATCAGTCATATATTCAGGAAGAGAGAGGAGAATTCGAATATGACAGAGAGATTTTTAACAAAAAAAGAAATGGAGATCATGACGATTCTTTGGGGGTGCGACATTCCGGTAACAGCGTCCCAGATTGCGGATCTCGGTGAAGAATTAAGCATTTACACCGTTCAGCAGGTTCTGCAGAGACTTTTAAAAGCAAACTTCATCGAAGTTGCCGGCATCAGTTATTCCGGTAAAGCATTAGCCCGCTTCTACAAGGCTTCTGTTACCGATATTGACTATATCCGATCCATTCTCGGCAACGAGAAACTTCTAGAATTTGCGGCAACATTAGTCAAGGAAGATGAAAATGATGAAGAGCTTGCTGAATTAGAGCGCATCATTAAGCAGCGCCGAAAAGAACTTCGTGCCTAGTAAGCAGTACTTTTGATTCCATCTGCTCATTCTAGAATCACAATGAATTACTCTTCTTTTAAATGAAAGAATATTTAAATCGGGTAAAAATTATAATTCGTTGCAAAAAATGCTGAATTTCAATGGAATTCAGCATTTTTTATGATGGAAGTTGTCCATGAATATTTATATCTAGCCAACAATTTGTTAAACTTTTCAAGTTAATGAACTACTACATTTTCCATT
>JBJEFF010000140.1:0-7220 GCA_051873775.1 Allobaculum sp.
TTTTAGCATACAGATGCGGATTCGTTATTTATACCCTCCGATTTTTTGACGCTTATCGCCATTTTGCGTTCTCATTCAGAAAAAAACTGCCGGAGGACATCGTCTTCCGACAGTTAATTGGATTTGCTGGTGTCTGTAGTGTCTGTATCGTCAGAATCGGTGTCGATCGCAAAGGCGGACAGGGCACTGACAAACTGTTCATCCTCGCCATCGGCGTCAATATCATCTCTTGCATCACTGAGTGAAGTGGAGGTTACATTGGAGCGCTTGACGGAGTCGATCGCATCAAAGATACCCATCGGACCGGAAGTGTACGAATCATCATCCTCAATGTCATCGAACAGATCATCGGCCTCGATAATGCCGTGTTCGTCAAATTCGAACAGATGAGGAGTAAACACCTGCGGCTGACGGTTTTCCATTGAAGTCAGACGTGAGAGAACGTTCTGTTCCTCATCAAGACTGGGGAGGGAATCCATAAAGCCTTCATCGGACGGGGTGGATTCTGAATCAGAAGCTGAATCTGAATTCGTTTGAGCAGCTTTGGCAAGATGCATATTCTGCAGAATCGTCATCGGGTGGGCTTTCCATGCCGGTTCATTGAAGAAGTCGGCTGGAGGACGTTTCTTGAATTTTTCAAGTTCCATCCATTCTTCGGGACTGACCGTGAAGGAAGACAGGAACTCTTCAAGATTTTCCGGATTCTTCGCCGCCTGTGCGGGCTCCTTTTTTTCCGGTACAGCCGGATTTTCAACATCGGTAAACGATTGGGAATCCTGCGCATACAGATCGCTCTGATGCAGATCATCCGAATCATCGTGATACTCAATGATGGCGGTATGCGTTTCTCTTGATTCATCGTCTAACGGATCAAGTCCGTCCGTAGGGGCTGAATGGAAACGCCGTTTTTTGGGCTGGGTGATTTCGACTTCCATTTCGTCTTCATCTTCGTACCAGGCCGGTCTGTTCTTAAAGAACGGTTTGAACAGCCATCTGAATACGGAATGGACCGGATGGAAGGACGGGGAAATCATGCCCGTGCGTTCGATGAACAGTTCCACACCCATGATCAGCATCGCCATCAGTAAGATGCCGGCTTTACGGTTATGAATGTAAAGGAAAGCACTCATCCCGAAACCAAACGTAATGCCGCACATGATCAGGACACTCGTCGTCTGACCGAAACGGGCCATCAGCTGGTGGTGCAGATGGGAGCGGTCCGCCTGATCGAACGGAATGTTCTTGATCTTACGTCGCAGAATCGCAGAGAACGTATCCACAATCGGCAGGATCAGAATCAGGATCGGGAAGCTCAGCGTCATCATCGTCGAAGACTTAAAGCCAAGTAACGAGATCGAAGCAATCATGCAGCCTAGAAACAGCGAGCCGCAGTCACCCATGAAGATCGAGGCTGGATGGGAGTTATAGAGTAGAAAGCCGAGTATGCTGCCCATCATGATCAGCGAGAGCGTGACAATATCGCCGCGCCGGTCGACTAGTGAAATGGAGCAGACAACGGAGAGCACAACGAGAATCATGCCTCCGCAAAGGCCGTCCAGACCATCGAGGAAGTTAATCGCATTGGTAATGCCGACCACCCACAGAATCGTGAAGATCGAAGTGATCATGGTATTTGTGATCGGAATTCCAAGCACGCGTAATGTGTCCACCCGTACGCCAAAGACAAGCAGTATGAGGGCACAGATTACCTGCAGTAAAAATTTAAACTTTGCGGGCAGGTCCAGAAAGTCATCCCACAGACCGACCATGAACATCATGGCGCTTGCGAGATAAATGCCCTGTATGGAACGGTCAGGCTTGAAAAAGAGCGCAAGACCGATGGAGAAGGCCGCAAATATGGCAATTCCACCGATTCGGGAAATAATCCCATGGTGGATGGTCCGCTCATTCTGCTTGGCCCAGGCCTCGGTTTTAATCGAGATCTTCTTGACGATCGGAATAAAGATCGTCGACAGGCAGAACGGAACCACAAAAGCCAGAAGGGTATGCATGAGGACCCCCTTTCTTTTGGTGAATCAAAACTATTATAGACAAGACCTTTTCAAATTGAAAATACAACTCGTCTAGCACTGCCTCAAAAGGACACGATTTAAATCTCTGAAATCAAAAGAAATGGAATATATCTTTTACATTTGTCACAAAGTGATACATACAGATTCGTATACTTTCTTTTCGCATAAACCGGCATGAGCGTGTAAAGTTTTATTCCTTTAGAAAAAGTCAATGATATAGTAATCTTTACGGAAAGGGACTTGTTGTTGGTTATTCTTCAAAATTCGTCTAGTGACAAATCCGCAAAAAGGCACACGATAGCTAGGATGGGCTGATTTTGATCTTTCAAAATTGTCCGCTAAAGACGCGATTGCGGACATAACAGAGATCACAGATACAACTCATTAAATAAAGATTAGAGGATAAAGATCAAAGAACAGGGAAAAGTGAGGCGATCAGCCTGCTTTCCGGTTTTCAGGAGGAATTCATCATGCGCAAACTGCTGTTGCTGTATAACCCCGTCTCGGGAGACGGACGCATTATGGCGGCTCTTTCTTCAATTGTCGATTCGATGACCAAGGCAGATTATCTCGTAACCGTCTATCCGACGCAGAAACCGCTCGATGCCAAGGAGCAGATTGAAAAGGCAGGTCATTTATATGACCGTATTGTGGTATGCGGTGGCGATGGCATGATGCATGAAGCGATTAACGGCTGGCTCAATAATCCGTTAGACCCAGTCGATATGCCGGTCCTCGGCTATATTCCGACGGGTACGGTCAATGACTTTGCGACGACGCATAAAATCAGCCGTGAACCGGTAGAGGCAAGTAAGATCGCGACCGGCGAAGACTGGAGTACCGTTGATGTCGGACAGTTTAACGACGAATATTTTACCTATGTCGCCGCATTCGGTTTAGCCACAAATGTATCCTATCAGACCCCGCAGCGCTTAAAACAGCGCCTAGGCTCACTGGCGTATGTACTCGAGGCGTTAAACTCCGTGGACTTTACACACTGGGAAAATAACTGTGAAACGATGAAGATCACCTGGCAGCACGGAGAGACAGAAGGAGACTTCTTATATGGTATGGTGTCCAACTCGCAGTTCGTAGCCGGAACCGACTTCTTTACCAAAGGCATCTTTGACTGGCAGGATGGGTTATTAGAAGGGCTGTTTATTCGCAGACCGATGAATTTAATGGAACTCAATACGATTGTGGCGGGTATAACCCGATCCGATTTCTCCAATCCGCTCTTTGTACGCGTTCAGTCCCCATGGTTTGATTTTGAGACCAGTCAGTCTGACTGGACACTCGATGGCGAATTTGGTGGTACACAGGATCATGTTGTCGTCAAAGCAATCCATGATTCGCTCAAAGTCGCACTGCCAAAAGAACATATTGAAAGTGCCGAAGCGCAACCCAAACAGCCAGAATCTCTTACGGAATCCGATGGGACTGAGCTTCGAGTCGAAGATTAGAACGCTCTGTCCGTTACAATAGATTTGATGATGGATTTTTGACGTATCCATCCCCCACACATGTGGGAGAACCTGAAATAACCGGCGTATAGTCAGAAGATTCTGCTCCCCCACGGTAAAATTGAAACAATAATAACGATAATCACGATAATCATAAAAAACAGAGATCATTCACAGAATGACTGATAAAAAGGAGGATCCGCATGCCGCAAGATGACTTTATTCTCAACCACTCTCAGCAGCAGGCCGTCGAAGCAACCGAAGGCTTTGTGCGGGTCATTGCCGGTGCCGGCAGCGGAAAGACCCGCTCACTGAGCATGCGCTTTGCGTGGCTCGTTGAAACACTCGGCATTCTGCCCAGCCATATTCTGTGCATGACGTTTACGAATAAAGCCGCAGCCGAAATGAGAACCCGTATTACTAGACTGATCGGCGATGAAGACTGCGGCATGATCTGCACGTTCCACGGCTTATGCAACAGCATACTGTTAGAAGAAAGCCATCAGATTCATTTTCCGAAATCATTCATGGTTCTTGATACAACCGATATAGATGAACTGCTCAAAATCGTCTATGACGAACGCGGCTTTACCCTGCGGGATATGACGTTTGCGAAAGCACGGGAAATGATCGAGGTGAAAAAGATCAAGGAGTATCCGCAGTACACCGAAGACTTCGTTCATCTTTCTCATAATGACTTACTGAAGAAATATCAGAATGCGACGGATGTCAGGGATATTATCTTCTTTGGCTATCTCGTTCAGCAGCGCAAGAACTTTGCGCTCGACTATGATGACCTGATTCTGCTTACGCTTAAGATTCTCAACGAAAATGAAGAAACAGCCCGTAAGTGGCAGCAGCGTTTTGAATACATCATGATCGATGAGTTCCAGGATATTGACCCGCTGCAGTATCAGTTAATGGAAATTCTGGCTCGAGGTCATAAAAACCTGTTTGTGGTTGGCGATCCCGACCAGACCATTTATACATGGCGCGGGGCAAGCGTACGCTTTCTACTCGATTTCGATCAGAAATTCGTGCCGTGTCAGACGATCTTTCTTAACGAAAACTACCGTTCCACTCCGCAGATCCTGAAAGTCGCAAATACATTAATCGACAAGAACATGAACCGCATCAAAAAAGACCTCGTTCCGACACTGCCAAACGGGGCACAGGTTCATGCCGCTCACTTTACGGATCCCAACCTTGAAGCCGCACAGCTCGCCGCAAATGTGCTTCATCTGTACAAGAAAGGCTATCCGCTTAAGAACATGGCAGTTCTGTACCGGGCTCACTATATGTCCCGTCCGATTGAAGATGCCTTTCTGGAAGCCAAGATTCCGTATGTGATCTACTCGGGCGTACCGTTTTTCAGCCGTATGGAAATCAAGGATACGATCAGCTGGTGCCGCATGCTCGTCTATCAGGACGATCTCGACTTCCTGCGGACGATTAACCGTCCGCGCCGCAATATTGGCAAAGGACGCATCGCATTCCTGCAGGAATATGCCAATGAGCATCAGATCAGTCTCTATCAGGCTCTTAAGGCAAACCTGGAAACCGACCGCTTCTCATCCACAAAAGCAGCGGAATATGTTCAGCTGATTGAAGATTATCCGTATCAGGAAAAACGGATTACCGAAATTCTCGATGATATTCTCGAAAAATCGGGTTATGAAAAGATGTTAAGACTCGAAGGCAGTCAGGAACGGCTCGATAACCTTGCGGAATTAAAACAGGCGGCTAGTGAATACGAAATTTCATGGGGTGAAGACACCAACCTCGAAGGCTGGCTGCATCACGTTGCTTTATTCAGCGGAATGGATGGACAGGGTGAAAGTGATAAAGTCAAACTCATGACCATTCATACCGCAAAAGGTCTGGAATTTGACTGCGTCTTTATCATCGGTCTGAACGAAGGTATGTTCCCTTCAAGACAGACCAAAACACTCGAAGGGATGGAAGAAGAACGCCGACTCGCCTTTGTCGCCCTGACACGCGCAAAGAAAGAACTGTATCTTTCGGAAGCGCAGGGCGTTTTGCACAGCGGCTTCACCCGCTATCCGAGCCGCTTCCTCTTTGACCTCGGCCTGGAAAACTGTGTCTGGAATCCGGAAATCCCGAAAGACCTGCAGGAAGGTGCCAAACGAATGATTTCGATGAAGAAAAATCTTCTCCCGACTAAAGAAGCCGAAGAAGGCTTATCCGTCGGTGATGTGGTCGAACATCCGGTATTCGGTCAGGGTGTAATTGAAGAGTTCCTGCCCGATCAGCAGGCAATTGTCATTCAGTTTAATGGCCTGCAGACCAAACGGACCTTATCCACCCGGGTGCGCTTAAAGAAAATCAAATCGCAGTCTCCTGAATCCTGGCTCAATTAAAAAGGTCATGGAAGACAACCGTTAACGACACAGATTGAGGATCGATATTAAGCACAGTAATTACACACATACATTAAGCACACTCCTCAATACCGAATACAACTCGCAAGAGGAAACAGAATTCGAATTAAAATAATCAATCTGACTACACATATGCCGGTCATGGTGAAAGAAATCTTTCAAACATGACCGGTTTTATTCATGTGAGGTGAAAAACTTTTTTAAGGCCGTCTGCGATGATAAAATTTCTCAGTAAAAGTCCCGAACGTCCCTGATAAATGAGAGTGATGAGTACAGACTTTAGAAATAAAAGACCGGAGGACAGAAATCCTGTTCATTGGTCTGAAATCAAGGAAGTAACGCTTACGCAAGTCAGCTTCGCAATCTGAGTACAGAGCGGGTAACTTGCTTTAGATATAAAAGAAACAAGAATCAATAGACACACAATAAAGAACGTCCTCTTCGATTCACTCCGCCCTAAGGCAGAAAAGTAATTCGCACCGGACGTAAAGATAGAAGGTAGCCATTATGAAGGATAAGGACAATCCGAACAAAAAGCGCAGTTTTCGTGACCGCAGGAAAAAGGGAAAAGACCCCGAAGTCATCAATGAACGTGAAATCAGTCCGGAAGACCTCGCAAAACTGATTGAACAGTCTTCTGATCAGGAAGATCATCTGCAGGGCATTGATTTCATCATGCCTCAGAAAAAGCCTGAAGAAGTTTTAGAGCAAATCGGACAGATGCACTCTTATAGAGAAGATGAATCACATTCTAATGAAACAGAAACAAAGAATACTGAAGAATCCGTAACCATCAAAGAAACCAAAGACGGAACGGAACTCGAAGTCAAAGAACAGTCCGAAAAATCGGTTGAAGAAAAACCGGAACATTTTTCACATGAGCGTGAAGAAGAATTAGAAGAACGCGCGATCGAAGATATGCCGATTAATATCAATGATCCTGAACTGTACAATGAAGACCTGATCGAAGCAGTCCGCAAGGAAAAGGAAAAAGAAAAACGGGAAAGAAGAGAAAGAAAGACCACTGAACAATCCGTACAGGAAATCATTGTAGAAAACCCCGAACAGTCAGGTGCTGCAGAGAAAAACTCAGAAAAGTCTGTAAAGGGTGAAGACGAAAATAAACCGGTTCATGTTCATACAGAACCGGAAGATCAGTCTGAGCATGATTCTCATTCAAAACAGGATGAAGAGAAACAATCCAACCCTCAGGATACGGAAACTGAACCGTTAATTGAAGAGCTGGTTGAAGAAGATGCGCATGATCTGCTTCATAAATTTGAAGATGAAGTCAGAAAAGTAAAAAAAAATTCAAAAAAGCA
>JBJEFF010000141.1:0-7204 GCA_051873775.1 Allobaculum sp.
TCTGTGACCGCATCAATTTCCGAATTCATTGCCGCAATTAATCCAATCATGATAGTCTCCTTTTCGTTTTGTCCGTAAACTGTTTTCCCGATTAAATTTTACGGGCTGCAATAAAGTATTTTTCACAGGTTTCGAGCGGTTCTTCGCCGAAATCACCGGTGCAGGAAAGTACTTCAAAGCCGGCCTCTTTCAGCCATTTTTCCAGCACCTGATACGGGTACACCCGCTGCATGTGATGTTCCTGAATTACAGTGCTTTTTCCATTTAAGAAGAACGCAAAATCCTGATAGACGAGGTCATCTTCGGCACTGATGATCCACTGAACCTGCGTGCCGTCTTCAAATGTTCCGGCTTCTTCATATTCATACGCAAATTCAACCAGACGGCTTGCGCCATGGCTGTCAAAAAGAAACAGACCGTTGTCATTTAAATGATCATGAATCTGTCGGAAGAAATCCTGCACTTCTTCATCTTCGATCAGATAGTTGAACGAATCGCAGAAACAGCCGATCGTATCAAATTTACCGAACTGAGACAGATCACGCATATCCTGCAGAGTGAATTCAATTTCACTCTTCGTGTCCTTTGCCTTTGCGGCTTCCAGCATACTTGCGGAAAGATCGAGGGCACTGACCTGATGGAGTTTGGCAAGGCGGTGGGTAATTTCACCACTGCCGCAGGCAAGTTCTAAAAACGTTTTGCCCGGATGATAAGATTCGATCCAGTCCACCCATTTGTCACAGGCAAGATCATCTCCGACCAGTGCATCATAGTAATGACCGAGCGTTTCATATTGTGCCATGTTGCATATCCTTTCTGTTTATTTCTGACTTAGCGCTTAAACCTTGGCGGCATCAGGCGCTTTTGATGTTCTGTTTTTCGAGGTACGACTTATTTTCAGCTTTGACGAGTTCAAAGCCCTGATAGAGATCCTGTATCGAGGCGTTATAGAGTGCACTTGAATCATACCCGCGCAGCGGATCGATTTTATCGGCAATGAACACCATCATCGCATACGGATCGTAGCTTGTCCCTTTGACATGGGAATAGATCGCATTGATAATCTGCGGATCTTTGATGCCAAAGACATGCTGAATCACTGTACTGCCGACATAGCCATGCCATATTGCACGGTGCTCGCCGAGTGCATCCGGGAAACGGGCGCGAACCCATTTTTCCATCTCTTCTTTTTCCAGATCCTTGGCAATATCATGGAACAGACCAGCTAAGTAGGCTTTATGAGGATCATAGCCGTTTGACTGTGCGAGTTCACGGCAGAGTCTTGCCACACTGTTGGAATGCGCAAAGCGGTGCTGCGTCATCTGCGGACGGATCCATTCAACAAGATACAGTTCGTGATCGAGAATATACTGACGGACCGATTCCGGAATCAGATTGAGTCTTTTTCCGTGGCGGACCTGCGTCGACGAAACATCCACCGGTTCCATAGCCAGCGGGATAAAGTCTTTGTGAATACCGTCGGTCTTCAGGTTTTCATTGCGGTCGACGACCACAAAAGTTGCCAGTGTCAGCAGCTTCTGCCAGTCTTTCCACTGTTCAAACTGTGCCTGCTGATCGGCACCGAGAATCCAGTAGAACTCGGTATCCGGATAGAGGCGGTGCAACTCCTCCAGGGTATCAATCGTGTAACTCGTGCCTTCACGGTGCAGTTCAAGATCGCAGACTTTAAACTGCGGATGCTCCCTGCAGACGAGTTCAAGCATCGCAAGACGGTGCTCGTTCGAGGTCGGCACGAAATTCTTGAGCGGAGACTGATTAGCCGGAACGAGCCAGACTTCATCGACTCCTAATTCTTTAAGGGCAGCCTCAGCCATCGCAATATGGCCGTTATGGACCGGATCAAACGATCCGCCAAGTAATGCGACTTTCTTAGCCATTATTCACTGATCCCTAATTTGTTTTCCTTGCTCGGACGGTACAGCGCAAAGGTACGGCCGATAATCTGAATCACTTCACTGCCCGTCTGCGCAGCACATTCAATCGCCGCTTCGCGTACGGTCAGACTTGCGGTTTTCTGCATCGTCACTTTGACGAGCTCATGGGCTTGGAGATCGTTATCGAGTGTTTCGAAGAAGTTTTCGGATAAATCGCTTTTGCCGATCTGAAGCATGGATGGCAGATTCATCGCCAGCGTACGTAATTTCTTTTTATTCTTGGAACTTAACATTAAATCATCGCCTTTCGGAATGTGACCTGAATTCCCTTATGGACTTTGACACTCACTTCGCGGATATCTCCGCTCAGCGAAAACCAGCCCAGTCCGTGAATGACCACATCAATTTTTTCTTTCGGTTTAATCCGCGGCGCATGCCACGTTTTCATTGTATCTAAAGTATCGTCAACATTCGGCGTCAGAATTTCGCCTAAATGTTCACTCCATAACCGGTCTGCATCTTCGAGCTTGCCGCGGTGAATCGGCAGCGATAAGGAGAAGTAACCGACTACACTTGCCTTACCTTTGCATACGACATCGAGTCGTGCCAGTCCGCCGACCGCAAAAGACTGATCTTCGTAAATCTGGCAGACATACGGTTTTAACGGTTTAGTCGGAATGACCTGTTTTAATTCGAGGCTTGGCAGATAGGTTAACAGGGACTTGGAATCTTCCAGACCCGGTGTGTCATAGAGCTTGCGCCCATCCCAGTCGCGTTCAATGACATCGAGTGTCGTACCCGGATTTCGGGAAATCGTCAGATCAGCAGAGTCGAGCAGTTTGTTGACCAGTGTCGATTTACCGGAATTCGCCATGCCCATGAAAATGACATTCTGTTTGCGGGCATAGTGCTGAATCGCCGCTCTGATTTCATCGAGGACTTCATCGCACTTGCCGCCATCCTTGGTCATATAGCCGGCAATAATGATGTCTTCAACATGGATCTCTTCCTGTTTAAGTCGGTGCTCCATATAGCGCAGAATCTTCGCATCGCTTAAAGTCTGCGGCAGTACATCGCGTTTGGTCAGAACCATAATAATTTTCTTGCCCGGCAGACGGCGGTTGAGCCGGCTGATCAGGTTGCTTTCGAGGTTGAACAGATCAACGGTCCAGAACACAACCCCCTCGAGATCATTGATTTTCTTGAGGGTCTGTTCAGTCGCAATTCCCTGCTGCATATTAATGGTCACATCACCATAATGGCGGAGTTTAAAACAGCGCTGGCAGTACGGAGCATCGAGGGATGGGGTATACCCGATTGCCTGCGGATCTTCATTCTGCAGCTTTACGCCGCATCCTTTACAGAATTCTGACATAATCGTCCTCCCGTGAGATTAATCCCTGTTTTTCCCAGCGGGTATAAACAAGGTTTTCAAGTTTGCGCATCCTCTGCGTGTCGCCGCGTTCTTCTCTGGTTAACGGTCTGGTCAGGATCGTTGTTGCACCGGCGAGATTGCCACCGAGCATATCGGTAAACAGCTGATCGCCGATTGCCGCACATTCATGCGGTCTAAGTTTTCGTCTTGCCATTTCCCACCAGAACATAAAAGGCAGAGGCTTGCAGACAAAGGTGCGCAATCGTACATCCGGATAGCCGCCTAGAACGCGGTTGACATGAAACTTAAAATTATTGGAAAAAATCAGCGGTTCAATTCCCGCTTCTGCGACATCGAGCAGAAACTGATGAGCATCCTCGGAGATGCCATCATGCGCTTCAGTGGTAATCGTATTATCCACATCCACGAACAGCAGGCGGACGCCGCTGTCTTTGAGATGCTGAATGTCGAGTTCGTGATAGGACCTGACGGTCATCTTCGGAAATAAATAACTCATGATCTGTATTCTACCGAGTGATTTAAAGGCTTGCCAAAACTGTCCATTAAAGCCATGGCACAGCGCAGCCCGTCAATGGCGGACGTCATGATGCCGCCTGAATAACCGGCTCCTTCACCACAAGGATACACACCTCTCACATTGGATTGTAAAGAGGTATGATCACGCAGAATGCGAATTGAAGAAGAACTGCGGGTTTCGACCCCGGTTAAAACCGCATCGTCGATAAATCCCGGAATTTTATGATCAAATGCGATCAGTGCTTCTTTTAAGGATTTGGCGATCGGTCCTGGCAGCAGGGTATTGAAATCGGTGAATACATAGCCGAGCGGATAGGTTGGCAGCACATTGCCGAAATGATCACTGATGCGGCCTTCGACAAAATCACTCGCAAGCTGCATCGGTGCCCGGTATGAATGAGTCAGATCGTAAGCGGCATGTTCGAGTTTTTCCTGATAGGAAAGACCATCAAACAGACTGTCACCTGTATCTTCCGATCCGACCTGAACTAGAAGTGCCGCATTGGCATTCGTTCCGCCGCGGTCGGAATAGCTCATTCCGTTCACTACAACCGTTTCCGGCTCACTGCTGGAGGCGACCACATAGCCGCCCGGACACATGCAGAAACTGTATACACCCTTACCGGTTGAAACGGTCTGGGTCACCTGATAGCGCGCCGGAAGCAGAGCCGGATCATCCACGCGCTCCTTGAGCATCGCATGGTTGATAAAGTTCTGATCATGTTCAATGCGCACCCCGATGGCGAATGGCTTGCTTTCCATATTCAGTCCCTGCTGATTCAGCATACGGATTGTATCGGAAGCGGAATGACCGATCGCAAGAATCAGTGCCTGAGCGTCAATCCAGCCTTGCCCGACAATATGAATAGCGCTTAAACTGCCGTTTTCGACCCGTATGTCATCGAGTCTGGCATCAAAGAGAAATTCACCGCCGAGTGCTTCAGTTTCACGACGCAGTGCTTTAACAATTTTCACAAATCCGTCCGTGCCGACATGAGGATACTGCTCATAGAGAATATCCGGATTTGCACCGAAGCGGACTAATTCTTCAAACACTTTGCGGGCTTTTAAATCTTTGGATCGGGTGGTCAGCTTGCCATCGGAGAACGCACCGGCACCACCCATACCGAACTGAACGTTGCTTTCCGGATCGAGAATTCCCTCTTTCCAGAAACGGTCGACATCCTGTGTCCGTTTATCAATCTGACTGCCTCTCTCTAATACGAGCGGACAGTAACCCATCTGCGCTAGAAGCAGAGCCGCAAACATGCCGGCAGGCCCGAAACCGACAATGACCGGACGGTTTTCAAGTGGTGTCTGTCCGGAAGGTTCAAAGGTGAATTTTTCATCCGGGGCAATCCGCACGTCCTTTTTACGCAGATATTTTTTCTCGTGGCGCACTTCGGCATCGATAATAAAGGAAAACAGGACCTTTGGTCCTCTGGCATCCATCGATTTACGGTGGACTGTCCAGCTTAAAAGATCCTGTTTCGGCATATTAAGCTTCTTTAAAAGTGCGCCTTCGATATCTTTTGGGTCTGAACATTTAACTTGATGAATTCGAATCATATTACATTAACCAGTTCAGCCATGGATATTTGACACTTAACCGGATCACGGTGCTCGCAAAGCACTGAGACAGAGCGAGTGTTGCGAGATAGACAACGAGATGGAAATCCGGAATGAGCAACAGCAGCAGGCGGGCAAACAGAATATGGCTGACATAAATTAAAGTCGATTCCTGCCGCATTTTTACATATACAGCTTTTTTCGGCATCTTGATCTGCAGCATCATATTCATGAAGAAATATAATGCGGGAATCAGCATGAGGAACATGCTCGACTGATCAGTGAGCACACCGAGTGCCGAATATAAGCTGACTTCTAAAATCAACAGAATAAAGGAAGCCGCAAAACCCAGCTCGCAGGCTTTGAGAGAGGGTCTTCTCATCTGGGAACACATCAGACCGATCACAATGTAGATCGGCGCAAAGAAGAATCCGTCTCTTGCGGTCACCAGCATTTTGACGAAGAATCCGTACACAATCGAAACGTAAGGAAGGCTTTCCCACAATGGGGCGAATATATTGATCAGATAGCCGATCAGATACAGAACTACGGAAATCTCCATCGTAAAGATCAGGCCTTTATGCGTATACAGCCACCACACAATCACCATACCGAGCATTAAAGCCGGCAGAAACCACAGGTGGTAGTACGATCCGTTTAAAAAGAAATCACGGATCCAGCCAAGCAGTCCGGAAACGGAAAACCCGGCTTCGGCATAATTCCAGATCGTATAAGGCAGATAAATCACGGTCCAGATCAGGTAGAGCACCCCGATGCGGATAAACCACTTCTTGAGGATTTCCCGTGCCTGAATGGAACGCAGATGCACCCGGTTAATTTTGCGGAACAGAAAGAAACTGCTGCACACAAAGAAAAACGGGACAGCTAAACGGCCGATTGTGGAAATAAAGAACAGGTTGAATGCTGGTGAAAAATCCACAAACGGAAATGTATGAATGGCAACCACAAGCATGGCCGCAACATATTTGGCGACGTCAATCGCCGGATACTGCTTCAGCTTTGCCAAATAATCTCCTCCTTGATCAGCAGGCAGGAGGTTCTCCGGCTGCTGGATGACCTGAGTGAGTTCAGGTTATTTTTTTACTAATTCATTATTCTCGTCGATACGGACAACACGGTCCGTAATAGCGCAGAGTGTTTCGTTATTAATCGTGCCGGCTTTACGGCTGATCTCATCGATCGTGCACACATTGTCGCCATCCTTACCGACGATTGTGACAATATCGCCTTCTGCGATGTCGTCATAGCCGGTAATATCGACCATGCACTGGTCCATGCAGATGTTGCCGACAATCGGAACAAGATGACCACGAATGGACACCATCAGATTCTTATTCGAGCAGGAACGCGGCAGCCCGTCCGCATAGCCGACAGCTAAAGAGGCGATGCGTCTTGTGCCGTGGCAGGTGTAATGACGACCATAGGAAACAGTCGCCCCATCCGGTAAATCCTTGACAAGAGAGACTTTAGTCTTCCATTCGAGAATCGGGATGAAGTCCGGTTTCGAGGCAATTTCAATCGTGTCATCGCTCGTCACACCCATATAGAGCAGACCCGGTCGGCAGTAATCCATGCCTAAATCCATGTAGTTGAGAATTCCGTAGGAGTTCTGAATATGACGCAGACCCGGATTGATTCCTTCTGCTTTTAAACGTTCGATTAATTCATTGAACAGGTCAATCTGATGTCGGGTGAAGATCTTGCTATCTGTTGCGAGATCATCGCTGACCGGGAAATGCGAGAAGATTCCCTGCACATCCAGCCCGTCCATTAAATAGACTTCCTTAATGTGATCAAAATCTTTCCT
>JBJEFF010000142.1:0-7174 GCA_051873775.1 Allobaculum sp.
GGAAGCACTGGAAGTCGTAGAACTATTGGAGGATGAGCATCCAACAGCACTTACTGTCATAGCAGCTGCCATGAGCAGTGCAAGAGAACGTGTCTTCATTTTTATCTCCTTTTCTCTTTTTTTATTATGTCCGTCTGTGTCATTTCCAGATCCTGACTGACCGGGAGCATCCCATCCAGACAACCCGGAGGGGATGGCTGGCTAAGTATCTAAGCAATACCGACGTGCTTAGGTAACTGGACCTGGAACAGTTCAATCTGAAGATGTAATTGAAGACGGCTCTATAAACCGGGCAGGTGAAGAATCCTGACCGTGTCTACCATATTGTAATGCGAAGAAACTGAAATTGTTCACTTTTCAGATGAATTGTGGTTGAACAATGGGAAATTTTCTTATTTTTTGGCTTTATTTGCCAAGTTTACGTTTGGCTTCTTCGAGAGTTACATGGTGGCATGCAACGAAGTGGCCTGGCAGCAGTTCTTTGAATTCCGGTGTTTCCTGTGCGCATAACTCAGTTGCACGAGGGCAGCGGGTACGGAAACGGCATCCGCTAGGCGGATTAACCGGAGATGGAACGTCTCCTTCAAGAACGATACGCTTGCTCGCACGGGCGAGTTTCGGATCGGCAAGAGGAATAGCGGAAATCAGGGATTCTGTATAAGGGTGTAATGGGGTGTTGGTCAGCTCATTAGCCGGCGCAAGTTCAACCATGCGGCCGAGATACATAACACCGATACGGTCGGAGATGTGTTTTACGACAGATAAGTCATGCGCAATGAACAGGTAAGTCAGTCCTAAGTCATGCTGCAGGTCTTCAAACATGTTGATAACCTGCGCCTGAATGGATACGTCAAGGGCACTGATCGGTTCATCGCAGACGATGAAGTCAGGGTTAACCGCAAGTGCACGGGCAATTCCGACACGCTGACGCTGACCACCAGAGAATTCATGCGGATAACGGTTGGCATGTTCAGAGTTCAGTCCGACTTTACGTAACAGTTCAATGATCATGTCATAACGTTCTTTGGAATCTTTAGCCAGATGGTGAGTATCGATCGCTTCACCGACAATGTCACCGACTGTCATACGAGGGTCTAAAGATGCATATGGGTCCTGGAATACGATCTGCATGCGTTTGCGGTAAGGCAGCATGTTTGCGTATTCTTTCTTTTCAACATCGAAAATGGTGTCGCCATCAAAGACGAAGCGTCCGCCTGTTGGTTCATACAGACGAAGAAGGGCACGGCCTGTAGTGGTTTTACCGCATCCGGATTCACCAACTAAGCCGAGAGTTTCTCCTTTTTTGATCGTGAAGGAGACATCGTCAACGGCCTGGACATATTTTTTGTTCTTACCATGGCCGCCAGCAGGGAAATACTGCTTTAAGTGTTCGACGACAATAAAGTCTTCGTTTTTTTCGGTCATGCTTCTCCTCCTTCACTTGTTGTCGTTTCAGCTGTATGATCTGCAGCTAATCTTTCCATTGCTTCCTTCTGCTGAAGCCAGCAATAGGTATAGTGCGTATCATCGAATTCAGTAATAGGCGGGGTCTGACGCAGGCAGATTTTCATGCATGCATCACAACGCGGGCCGAAGGAGCATCCTTTTGGCGGATTTAACATATCTACCGGAGTACCTTCGATCGGGATTAAGCGCTGATGTTCGTCAGTATCCAGACGAGGGATAGAACGGATCAGGCCTTTGGTATACATGTGTTTCGGTTCGTAGAAGATCTGGTCGGTTGTACCGTATTCAACGATACGGCCGGCATACATAACGGCGATGTGGTCACACATGGAGGCAACGACACCTAAGTCATGTGTGATCATGATGATGGACATTCCAAGTTTGTCCTTTAATTCCATCATCAGTTCCAGGATCTGTGCCTGGATGGTTACGTCGAGCGCAGTTGTCGGTTCGTCGGCGATCAGCAGTTTCGGTTCGCAGGCCAAGGCAATTGCGATCATGATACGCTGACGCATACCACCGGATAATTCATGAGGATATTGTTTTAAACGTTTTTCAGGTTCGTTGATTCCAACGAGTTCAAGAAGCTCTTTTGCACGGGCTTTCGCTTCCTGTTTGTTTTTATCAGTGTGGAGTGTAATGACTTCGGTAATCTGGTTTCCGATTGTATAAACCGGGTTGAGAGACGTCATCGGGTCCTGGAAGATAATGGAAACTTCATTACCGCGGATTTTACGGATTTCTTTTTCCGTCATCTGATCAACCTGATGACCGTTGAAGTAAAGAGAACCGCCGATTAATTTACCCGGGTCGGCAGTCAGACCCATTAAGGAATACGCGGTAACGGATTTACCGGAACCGGATTCACCAACAATTCCTAGAACTTCACCCTGTTTGAGATGGATGTTGACGTCGTTTAACGCCTTAACTTCACCGGCAGGAGTAAAGAAGGAAAGTTTTTCGTGTTCAATATTAACTAAATATTCTTCAGACATAGACTCTCCTTATTTTTTCATCTTCGGGTCGAATGCATCGCGCAGACCATCACCAAGTAAGTTGAAGCTTAAGATGGTTAAGGAAATGACCAGAGCAGGGATGAACAGTAAGTACGGATACGTGTAAAGACCGTTCAGACCGGCACTTGCCAGAGATCCAAGGGATGGAAGTGGTACGGCAACACCCATGCCTAAGAAGCTTAAGAAACTTTCTGTGAAGATTGCAGATGGAATCTGTAATGTAGCGCAGACGATTAATGTACCAATGCAGTTGGTCATTAAGTGTTTGCGGATAATGGTGGAGTTTTTAACGCCTAATGCTTTCGCAGCTGTAACGTAGTCGGACTGTTTGATCGTCAGTACCTGGCTTCGGATCATACGTGCCATACCTACCCAGTAGAGCAGGGCGAATACGATAAAGATGGAAATCATACTTGTACCGACGGTCTGAATCCAGCCGAATCCAGGCGTTGCAGCCAGTTTTTCAAGCGGAGCATCCAGAGCGAAGGAGAGCAGGATGATTAAAAGAACATCAGGAATGGTGTAGATGATATCGACAATACGCATCATGAACATGTCGACCCATCCGCCTGCGAATGCAGCAACTGCACCGTACAGAGGTCCGATACAGAGGATAATTGCGGTTGCGATTAATCCGACGAGTAAGGAAATCTGAGTACCGACCATGACACGGATTGCATAGTCACGACCCATGCTGTCTGTACCGAAGATATGCGGGAATACTGAACCGCCGGCATCGATGATAGCCTGTTCAGCAGCCGAGTACTGCATTGGCGCCAGGTTGTTCGCACCTTTAATCTGCATTTCGTAGGAGTACGGATAGAAGTGCGGAACAATGAAGGCGAAGATCATAATCAGGATGATCACAGCAAGAGAAACCATTGCTACTTTGTTTTTTCTTAAACGGCGGAATCCGTCTTTCCAGAAGCTGACGGAATCACGCATGATGACTTGGGACTGTTTTTCCTCATCTGTAGCAGGCAGGAAGTCTGCTGGATCTAAATCCAATTGTAAGCTTAGCGGGTTTTTAGCCATTTTCTTTCCTCCTGTTTCTAGTCAAGTTTGATACGCGGGTCGATGATCTTGTACAGAATATCGACAACCAGTGTCATGATGATAACCAGAGTTGCCAAGAAAATAGTTGTACCCATGATCAGTGTGTAGTCACGACCGGTGATGGCAGTGATGAAAGATCCGCCAAGACCCGGGATAACGAAGATTTTTTCAACAACGAAGCTACCAACGATGGTGTAAGCCAGCATTGGGCCGACATAAGTAACGACCGGCAGAATCGCATTACGTAAAGCATGCTTGAATAACTGTTTCTGTCCGGAAAGACCTTTAGCTTTTGCAGTACGCATGTAATCCTGACCCATAACATCAAGCATGCTTGAACGCATCAGTCGCATGATGTAGGACGTCGGATAGAAGGCAATTGCGATGACCGGCATGATATATGATTTCCATGAGGTCAGACCTAAAGTGGAAACCCATTTCAGCTTGGCACCGAATACGTAAATCAGCAGAGTGCAGACAACGAAACTTGGAACAGCAATTCCCAGAGTTGCAACGACGGAAATGAAACGGTCCCAGAATTTTCCCTGATAAAGAGCAGCGATGCATCCGAGGGAAACTCCGAGAATCAGAGAAACGAGAACCGCGATACCACCGATACTTGCAGATACCGGGAATTTAGTTGCGATGATATCGAGAACAGTACGACCGCGCTGTTTTAAGGAAAGACCGAAGTCTCCGTGTAACAGACCGTTCATGTAAGTCAGATACTGTTGCCATAATGGTTTATCCAAACCATATTTTGCTTCAAGAGCAGCTGTGGCCTGTGGGCTGATCGCTTTTTCAGACAGGAATGGTCCACCGGGGATCATATTCATCAAAAAGAAGGTTAAAGTAGCGACAACCCAGATAGTGATGATAGCTAGTAAAATGCGTTTCAATACATATCTAGTCATTTTAATTTATTAATCCTCTCTAATCACGGTAGGCACTGTCTAAGCAGGCTGACCGCTGAAATTACAAGCGGGATTATAGCACGTAAAATGAAAAGTCTTTCACAAATTTACATTTTTTACAAATTAAATGCGTTTTCTATTTCGAAATATACGAATTTGTGAAAGAAAAACGCAATTTTGGCGGATTTCTAACATTTGTGATCAACTGTATTTATTTTAAAAACAAAAATGTGATTTTGGACTCTTTGTCAGTATCTTAATAATGCTAAAAAACAACAATTTGTCTAAATTTCGGGCTTTATTACCGAAATTTGTTGTTAGAGTCAATCACAAAACGGAATTTGCTGTTTAAAAGTTGCGGACACGAATCTACAAAATGCGAATATTTTTGCTCAAATGAAAGATATGCACCCAAAAATTGTCAAACCTTAAAAAGACGGATGAAAACAGCGAATGAAAATTTTTGTTCATAAATGAAAAACAAAATGAAAGCGATATGAAAGCAGAGCGAAACTCGAACGGAAAGCATGTTCCCCTCTTTCCGGTTTTTAAGATGGTCTTAATATTCAGTGAGTGTAAGGGATAGACTTCGCAATCTATTATTATAAGGAAACAAATGCCTATTTTTGATTTGCAAATAAAATAGGATAAGCTTTGCGCTCAGAAAAAGCAGCGCACAGAACGCAGACGGAACAGGGATCTACTGGAGAATGGGAGTCCGAAAAGTTCCCTTCTCAGAATTAGAGATATAAATTTAGAGATATAAATATGGAATAAGAAAAATGAGGACCTGTTCTGAAATGAGAAATAGTCTGTTTCTTTAATTATCTGCAACTGAAAAAGCCCGAACGCAGGAATAAGAATTTCCGGTTCGAGCTCGTTTTCTGTCTGTATTAATATGGAAAGAAATTCCGATTATTCGTGGTGGCAGCAGTGGCCTTCTTCGCCATCATGGTGATGACCATGACCGCAGCATTCGTGTTCTTCGCCATCATGGTGATGACCATGACCACAGCATTCGTGTTCTTCGCCGTCGTGGTGATGACCGTGATGTCCGCAGCATCCTCCGCCGCGCTGGTTGAGGACGATTAATTCACCATCCTGCAGATCGATGATGACATTTTCAACGACCTGTTTTGCATCGTCATCCATCAGGATTCTGATGCCCTGTACATCAGTCGGTTCGTCGCCTTCTTCAAAACGGACAAGCTGGAAAGCAGGGACGATGCCGCAGCAGCTCTGCTGTAATACGACTTCAAGTCCTTCAGCGCCGTTGGCGATCAGAATATTGTTCAGCTCAGTTAATGCTGGCTCGGTAATTTTCATAGATAAGTTCCTCCGTATAACTTCAGTTTAGTGTATACGAAACCATTCGAAAAACCAAAGACTCGAACAAATATCCCGTTAAAGCCACTAAAAAAACAGACAGAAGTTCCGGAAAGAGACGCAAAAGAAACGGCAAGGAAAAAGGCTGAAAAATTCCGGAGAATAAAATCATTTCCCGCCAACTGCTAAAAAAATGAACGGATTGAAAAACTAAAAGCAAATCATTACGGTTGATGCGTGCTATAATCCGCAACGATGAACGAGAAAAAGAAAGAATTATTTATAGATGGAATGAAAGCCTCGATCCCGATTGCTTCCGGATACTTTGCTGTCTCTGCCGCCTATGGTATGGCCGCAATCGTCCAGGGCATGACGGTTACGCAGGCTGTTATGACAAGTCTGCTGAACCTGACGAGTGCCGGTCAGTTTTCAGGAACAACGCTGATCTGTGCCGGAGCTTCTTTTGTGGAGCTGATTCTTACCCAGATCATTATTAATGCGCGCTATTTTCTGATGTCGATTTCACTCGCCCAGAAAACGGGCAATAAAATGCCGCTGAAAAAACGTCTGATCATGTCGTTCGGGATTACCGATGAAATTTATGCGGTATCCATTTCGCAGAAAGGACCGGTAAAATTCGTCTGGTTCCTCGGTCTGATGTTCCCGCCGATTGCTGGCTGGACGCTCGGCACACTAGTCGGCGCAAGCGCAAGTACGGCACTCCCCGATCAGCTGGTCAACGCATTAGGTCTTGCGATGTATGGCATGTTTATCGCCATCTTTGTTCCGGCTGCCCGCAAGGAAAGACCGATTCTGTACTGCGTGTTGCTGACAGCTCTGGTCAGTGTCACAGTGGATGCGATCCCTGCCTTAAAACAGATTTCAGGAGGGTATACGCTGATTCTGATCACGATTGTGATCTCCGCGTTAATGGCATGGCGCTTTCCGCGCAAATCCGAAGAACAGAATGATGGCCTGGAAAGTGAGGATGAATAATGGATCCGTTTTATACGTATACCGCAATCGTGGTGATGGCGATTGTGACCTATATCATCCGCATGATTCCGATGGCATTCTTCTCCAAGCCGATAAAAAGCGAATTTTTCCAGTCGTTTTTATACTACGTCCCTTACATTGTTCTTTGTGCGATGACGTTCCCCGGCGTGTTCTCCTCGTCACTGCCGACAGTGGCGTGTGCGCTCGGTGTTCTTGCCGCCATTATCGGGGCATGGTACGGCGCAAGCATGCTGCAGGTGGCGATCATTGCGGCAGTCGTAGCGTATATCAGTCAGCTTGTCATGTAGGCTTTTCAATTACCAATCCAATCCACCCATGAAAAGAAGTAAGCGTCAAATAATCGACGTGTATTTTGTATCCGTCCTCCTTGGGATAATA
>JBJEFF010000143.1:0-7115 GCA_051873775.1 Allobaculum sp.
TTTCTTTTGCGAAAAAAGAGGTTTGATTTTTTAATCCAAAAGACAAATCCCACACAGTTTTACTTAGAACCCAAATTAGCGCTTGCTGAACTTCAAGGGCTTGGCAAGTTTAAGCGCTTGTTGCTGCAGTCGTTCTGTTTCCGATTATAGGGATTGAGCAAAACTGTAAAACTGAATTTCAGATTCGCTCTCTTTTGCTTTTTGATCATCAGGCTTCGAAAAGAAAAAAAACGAAAGAGTGCGGATTCTTTTTAAGAATGAATCGAATCCTGGATACAATAAGAATGAAAAGCAAAAATACCGAAGACTCGATTTGAGATCAAGCAAGGATAAGACAAAAATGAAGAATTGGGAGGACAGCTTCCCAATTTTAAAGAGAAGAAGCTATGGATGAACAATTGATCAAAAAACTGCAGGAGATTTCTGTCGAAGAACAGGCATATCTAAACGGAAGCGTTCAGGTGCTCAAAGATGTGTATACCAAAAAGAATCAGTTTGAAGTGGACAGCCAGCTGTTTTTAAAAGAAGGAAAACTGATTACTGTCCGACCGCACAGTCGTTTTGTGGAATTTCCAATGCATAAACATGACTATATCGAAATGTTTTATGTGTGTGCCGGCGAAATTACGCACTGCATCGATGGAAGAGAAATCAAGATGCAGGCGGGGGATTTTCTCATGCTCAATCAGCATGTGAAGCACGGCGTCAAGCGGGCAGAATATGGCGATGTTGGGATCAACTTTATCGTTCTTCCAGAGTTTTTTGACATCCCTTTGCGGATGATGCGGGGGAAAAACGCCCTTGCCGACTTTTTAGTTGGGACGCTGCGGCGCAACGATCCTACTCCCCAGTATTTGAATTTTCATTTAGGAAATGAAAAGCCCATCTCCAATTTGATGGAAAACATGATTGAATCGATCATCAAGGACAACAACAACGAGAATGTGATCAATCAGTATTCAATGGGACTGGTTTTTCTGTATCTTCTCAACCACCTCGACAAACTGTCTTCCAACTCCTCCAACAGCTATGAAGACATTATTGTTCGCGCGACGCTGCAGTATATCGACTCGGATTATCGAAGCGCATCGTTAAGCAAGATTGCGGACGATTTCAATATGTCTTTGCCTTCTTTGAGCAGATTGATTAAGAAAAATACGGGATTGACGTTTCAGGAACATCTGATGGGCAAACGCTTTGGGAGGGCTGTGACTTTGCTTGAAGAGACAAAGCTGCCCGTTGAACAGATTGTGGAGAATGCCGGATATGAAAATCAGAGCTATTTCTACAGACAGTTCAAGGCTCGCTTTGGGATGACCCCAAATGCGTACCGCAAAGCGCATAATAATGATTAGCCAGAAGAAAACAAAATGAGCATGTGCAGGATAAAAGAGCAGACGGCATGAATACAAGGGAATGAATCTTTTGTATCCATGCCGTTTTTAACTGTTCATTTTTACGATATCTCTTTCCATGCGATGCCATTCAGTAGGTAAAAAGAAATGACTATGATAGGCAAGAAACAAAGCTTTGAAGGGTTAGACGTCTTAAAATAAATGGAAATAAGTAAAGTAAGATTTTTATACAGTATTAGTAAGATTTTTTATTTAAAAAAGTCTGGATCGTCGTTTCATTTGGCAAGGCGTAAAGAGAAAGAAAAGGCAGAGGAGTTAGTGGACGTCGTGAAAGAAAAGACAGTGTTTTTGTTAAGTGAGGACATAATCAAAGCGCTTTTCCAAACATATACTGAAGACACTTGAAGAAAGCGTTAACACAACGCAAAAAAGAAAACGGGTAGTCTTTTGAAACAGGAACAGCCAGTCAATTGGAAAACTTTTTTGGATCCTGCCACTTGATTGGATCGGCTCTTGCTCAAGAAGATTGAAGCTCGTGTATGAAGATGAGGGGAAAAGATGACTACATATTATCTGGCAGTAGACATTGGGGCATCCAGTGGTCGTCATATTCTAGGCAGTCTGGAAAACGGCAAGATTCAGCTTGAGGAAATCTATCGTTTCCCAAATGGCATGAACCGAAAAGATGGAAGCTTATGTTGGGATGTTGAAGCGCTGTTTCGGGAAATCAAAGTAGGACTCAAACGCTGTAAAGAGATCGGCAAGATTCCCTCTTTTATGGGAATTGACACCTGGGCAGTCGATTACGTGCTCCTTGACGAAAACGACCATATTCTAGGAAAAACCTACGGATACCGGGATGAGAGAACGAGCAGAATGGATGAAAAAGTCTATGAAAAGATCGCTTTAGAAGATCTCTATGCCCGCACTGGAATTCAGAAACAAATTTTCAATACGATCTATCAGCTGATGAGCGTTAAAGAAAAAGAACCAGAACTGCTCAAAAAAGCGAAAAGCATGCTGATGATTCCGGATTACTTCAATTTTCTTCTGACGGGCCAGAAACACACAGAGTATACCAATGCTTCAACCACGCAACTAGTCAGCCCTCTTACAAAAGACTGGGATTATGAATTGATTGATCTGCTGGGATATCCTAGAGAAATCTTTGGTTCCATCAGCAAGCCGGGAACGCTTGTTGGCGGCTTTACCCAAGACATTCAGCAGGAAGTCGGATTTGATTGCCAGGTTGTTTTGCCTGCTACTCATGATACAGGTTCGGCAGTCCTTGCCATTCCAACCGCACAAGAAGATGCCCTCTACATCAGTTCGGGAACATGGTCCTTGATGGGAACCGAACTTTTAAAAGCGGACTGTTCCGATGAAAGCAGAATGAGAAATCTCACCAACGAAGGCGGCTATGACTACCGTTTCCGCTACCTAAAAAACATCATGGGACTGTGGATGATTCAGTCGATTAAAAAGGAATTCACTGAGGATTACTCTTTTGCCTATATTTGCGACCAGGCTCAAAAACAGAGCATTCCTTCCCTTGTCGACTGCAACGATGATCTGTTCCTTGCTCCGGCAAGCATGATCGATGCGGTCAAATCCTACTGCAAGAATACCAATCAGCAAGTGCCCAAAAATGAATGGGAACTTGCGGCAGTCATTTATAACAGCCTAGGGAAATGCTATGGGGAAACCATTCAGCAGATTGAGGAAATGACCGGCAAAAAATACGACCAGATCTACATCGTTGGTGGCGGCTCTAATGCCGAATACTTGAATCAGGTGACCGCTCAATATACCGGACGCACAGTCAATGCAGGTCCAGGAGAGGCAACAGCCATTGGAAACTTGTTGGTTCAGATGATCTATGATCACAAATTTGCAGGTCTTCAAGAAGCAAGAGAGTGCGTAAAACGCTCTTTTGAAATTAAGAAATACGAACCGATGAACCGTAAAAATCAATAAATCACGAAAAGGAAAAAGAATTTAACGGCAGAAAAAGCGCGTTTAAATCAGACAAGGAGAAATTATGTTAGTTGAAACAAAGGCACGAATCGGAGTGTTTTCCATTGCTTTAGGAGCTTATTTACCGCAGTTTCCATCCTTGGTACCGGAATTTGAATCCCAGTACGAAGCATTTAAAAAGACACTTCCAGACAGCATTGACATCATCGATGGTGGAATGGTGACCACAAAAGAGCAGTCCCAAGCAGCGGGAGACAAATTCCGGGCAGCAGATGTTGATATGGTGATCGTTCAGCTGCTGACCTATGCAACATCCTATAACATGCTGCCAGCCGTCAGAGATCTCGATGTTCCAGTTGTTCTGGTCAATCTTCAAAAGAAAAAAGCGCCGGATTACGCAAATACCGATATCCCAACATGGCTTGGCGAGCTTTACGCATGCGGAGCAGTTGGCGAAATGGTAGCCGATCTCGAACGCGCCGGCAAACGCCATGCAGTGATTACGGGTGTTGTCGAAGGTGGCGACCCAGTTGTACAAGCCGAAATTGAAGACTGGTGCAAAGCGGCTCAGGTTCGCAGACGTTTTCGCGATACCAACCTTGCCCAGATCGGCAGACCTTATCCGGGCATGATGGATTTGTATATTGATGAAACAAATCTTTATCACAGAATGTTTGTCTACACAAAACAATTCGACTGGGAAAAGATGTGGGCCATTGCGGACAATATCACGGATGAAGGAGCCATCCGCGCTAAAGCGCAGGATATTCTCGACACCTTTGAAATCGAGGGTGGCGCAACTGTGGAAACAGTCTGGGAAATGGCTAAATATGTGGTCGCATTTGAACAGTGGTGCAAAGACGAACAGATCGGTTTTGTAGCATCCCATTATGACGGATTCGCAACAGGCAAAGCTGGCGTTTTAGATAGCATGCTCATTCCAGCGTTCTCTATGCTGATTAAACAGGGAACAGCTTGCGCCGTTGAAGGCGACATTAAAGTGGCCATGGCCATGAGCATTTTGAAGACCATTTCCGGAACAGGACAGCTTTCCGAAATGTACTCCATTGATTTTGAAGACGATATCTGCATCATTGGGCACAGCGGATCTGGAGATGCGGATATTTCCGCCAAGAAGCCGACCATGAAAATTGTTCCAGTCTTCCATGGCAAGACAGGCGGCGGATATTTGACTCAATTCTATCCACCTGTGGGAGATGTTACGTATCTTGGCATCACTCAGGATAAAGACGGACATTTCAAATTTGTTGTTGCCGAAGGAGTAAATGAAGAAGGACCAATCTTCACATTCGGCGATACCAATATGCGCACTCGTTTCAGCTGCGGAGCTAGAGAATTCTGCAACAGATGGAGCGAAGCTGGACCAACTCATCATATGGCAGCGGCATCGGGAAGACACATTGATACGATCTTGAAAGTTGCCAAGATTTTCAATGTGCCAGTAGATGTAGTCACAAGATAACAATCTGATTTCATCGGATAAAAAATATATTTGAAAAGACAATAATACGTAATTCAAATCAAAAAGAGAGGATGAAAAGAAAATGACAAGAATTGAAGACGCAAAGTTTATTCAGGGATTCGTACGGATGTGCAACGACGGATGGCAGCAGGGATGGCATGAACGCAACGGAGGAAACCTGACTTACCGCATCAAACCGGAAGAAGTTGTAGAAGTAAAAGAATTCTTCAACTATGACCGTCCATTCCAGCCAATCGGCACCGAAGTTCCAGGACTTGCTGGCGAGTACTTTATGGTCACGGGTTCAGGCAAGTACATGAGAAATGTCGTATTAGATCCAGCAGACACTTGCGCAATCGTTGAAATTGATGATAAAGGCGAAAATTACCGTGTAGTCTGGGGTCTGGTCAATGGCGGAAAGCCAACTTCTGAATTACCTAGCCACTTAATGAACCATGAAGTGAAAAAACGTGTCACGAATGGAGAACACCGTGTCATTTACCATTGCCATGCAACAAATCTGATTGCACTGACTTTTGTACTGCCGCTGACCGCAGAAGCATTTACTCGCGAACTGTGGGAAATGGCAACTGAATGTCCAGTTGTATTTCCATCCGGCATCGGCGTTGTACCTTGGATGGTTCCAGGCGGCAGAGATATCGCAGTCGAGACCTCCAAACTGATGGAAGACTATGATGCGGCAATCTGGGCACATCATGGATTGTTCTGCTCTGGTGCAGACTTCGATCTCACATTCGGTCTGGCACATACCATTGAAAAATCCGCTGAGATTTTAGTGAAGGTTCGTTCCATGCAGCCATATAAACTGCAGACGATTCAGCCAGATGAATTCCGCAGACTGGCAAAAGACTTCAATGTCGAGCTCCCTGAAAAATTCCTGTTCGAAAAACAGATGTAAAACAGATCTCTTTTGTTTGATTGAAGCCGACTCTTTTCATATTTTGAAAAGGAAAAGAATAATAAATTCATTAAGATTAAATATCAAACTATATGAGTTTGTGTGTACATATTATGTGAAAAGCGTAACTTACTATTTATGGGGATTAAGGATACAATGAAAGTATAAAAATGGAGGAACCCCATATGGAAAGAAAAGTTACTTTTGTGCAATACGGCTGCGGAAAAATGGGCAAGTATCTCATGAGATACGGACTCGAAAAAGGTGGTGAACTGGTTGGCGCATTTGATGTCAATCCTGCGGTAATCGGCAAAGACGTTGCCGAAATCATCGATCATAATTATGAGGATCTTGGAATCAAGGTTCAGCCTGCTTCAGAAGTAGATGCATTCTTCAAGGAACATCCGGTGGATGTCTGCATCATCGCAACGCGCAGTACAGTTGCTGAACTTGAAGAAATCATGACCATTTGTGCGAATAATGGCGTCAACGCAATCACAACTTGCGAAGAAGCACTCTATCCATGGAACTCATCTCCGGCATTGACTCACAAACTCGACGAACTCGCAAAAAAAGGAAACTGCACCCTGACTGGCGTCGGTTATTGTGATCTTTACTGGGGAACTATGGTCACAAACTTCATGGGCTCTCAAGCTTCCATCACCAAGATCACTGGCTCGAGCTGGTACAACGTTGAAGACTATGGTATCGCACTTGCTGAAGGACATGGTGCCGGATTGACACCAGAAGAATTCGACAAGACAATCGGCGCTTATAATGATTACAGTTCCGAAGATCTGAAAAAAGTTGTTGAATCCGGGGAATATGTTCCATCCTACATGTGGAACCAAAATGGCTGGCTGTGTTCGAAGCTTGGACTGCATATCACTTCGCAGACGCAGAAATGCCTCCCGACCATTACTGACCATGACATCTATTCTTCAACGCTCGGCGTTACAGTACCTGCAGGCAACGTAACCGGTATGCGTGCCATCGTTACGACAACAACTGAAGAAGGCATTACGTTTGAAACTGAATGTGTCGGCAAAATCTTTGATGAAGATGAATTCGATAAAAACGAATGGACGCTTCATGGCGAACCGGAATCCACTCTCGTATGCAATAAACCAGCAACAGTTGAACTGACATGCGGAACGATCATCAACCGCATTCCACAGCTGATCGATGCTCCGGCTGGATATGTGACCACCGACCAATATCCGTACAATATCTATTGCATTAACCCACTCAATACGTATGTAACATCCAAATAAGCCGAATCGAAACAAGAATGCGAAGAAAAGACGAGCTGGATCAATCCAACTCGTCTTTTTTAGGTGTGCCCGGCGAGGCATACACCTAGGTGGTGCAAGTCCACTCT
>JBJEFF010000144.1:0-7060 GCA_051873775.1 Allobaculum sp.
CATCTCCTGGAAGAAACTTTGACTTGTAAAATCCTTCTAACTTAATGACATTGATTACTCACAGATTTATATAAGATTTACCATTCCGCCTGTTTTTCAGCTGATTCAGGGCAACAGAGTCTTTCTCTGTTGAATATCTTTCATCAGTTCTGTGTCCTATAGAGCTTAGTCTGATCGATCAGTTCGTTCAGTTCCTGCATTGCCGGAAGTTCACTGATATCTCCCGAAGGATCCGAGAGCTTATTCACTTCCATAAGAAGCGCATCAAAACGGGCAAGAATTTCTTCATTCGTTTTGAGATCCGCATCTACCGCTTCAAAATTTGCCTGATAAGGCTTAATCGCATCGGTATATTCCTGA
Organism: Allobaculum sp.; assembly: GCA_051873775.1. Lineage (GTDB taxonomy): Bacteria > Bacillota_I > Bacilli_A > Erysipelotrichales > Erysipelotrichaceae > Allobaculum. The sequence continues at coordinate 361 of JBJEFF010000144.1, forward strand.
TGGGTCTTAAAGAGATGCTCGTAACCATCTTCATCAAAAATATGAATACGCTGCAGGATACGGTTCACATTGTCATCGAAGACTTCAATACCACCATTGATCACATTCGCAAATTTTGCGATGGAAATTCTCGAATCGCCAAAATAACTTTTAATTGACTGATCGAGCTGTTCAGTCTTTGTACTCATGCGCACACACTGATTGTCAAGTTCACGCATCTGTTTTTTAAAGGACTTTGGATTCGTTTTCTTAACCCGTTTGCTGGTTTCATCCATTGCTTCTTTGTTAATTAAAGATACTGGCTGAGCTCCCTTTTTATTCTTTGATTTACTGTCCATGGTCAGCATGGCAAAGATGACTACAAAGGCCAATGTAAATAGCCATCCAAAAGCCATCTGGAACACCGTACCGCCAAATAATGTTAGCGGAGTAAGTGTAAGCAGAAGGACGTCTGCCGCTGCAAGCACTATTCCATATACTGCCTTTTTCAATCCTGTTTTCTTATTCATGTTTCTGCCTCAGTTCTGCTTTCTGATTCTCTATCCGCTTTGAAAGGACGAATAAGGAATCAGAACATTCTTGTTTTGAATATACCATGATCTACTCTTTTACAGTTGAGCGCACTCACTTTTCCTGCCTGAAAAGAAAAGGTTTTCTGTAGAGGAATTACAGACATGCGGGCATGAAAAAAGCCCGAGCGGTTAATCTCAGGCTTTAGGAATCATAAATTTAAACTTATTTAACTTCAGACTGTACGAAGTCTAATACTTCCTGAGCAGTGTCTAAAGTCAGGCATTTCTTAGCCATTTCCTGCATTTTTTCATAGCTTAAGCCGTTAACAACTTTACGAGCTTTCAGGATCTGAGTTGCGGACATGGAGAATTCATCAAGACCAAGACCTAACAGGATTGGTACAGCATTTGGTTCGCCGGCCATAGCACCGCACATGCCAACCCATTTACCGTTCTTGTGAGCACCCTGGATCGTCATGTTAACTAAACGCAGGATTGCAGGGTTGTATGGCTGATACAGGTAGGAAACTTTCTGGGACATACGGTCAGCAGCCATGGAGTACTGGATCAGGTCGTTTGTACCGATGGAGAAGAAGTCAGCATATTTAGAGAATTCATCAGCAAGAACAGCTGCTGCAGGAATTTCAACCATCATACCGATCTGGATGTCATCAGATACAGGAGTACCTTCAGCGATCAGTTCAGCTTTGCATTCTTCGAATACAGCTTTAGCATCTCTGAATTCGTTAACTGTAGCGATCATTGGGAACATGATGCACAGTTTTCCGTAAACGGAAGCACGGCAGAGGGCACGTAACTGAGTTTTGAAGATGTCTTTTCTGTCTAAGCAAAGACGGATAGCACGGTAACCTAAGAATGGGTTCATTTCTTCCGGGAATTCGAAGTAAGACAGTTTCTTGTCACCACCGATATCGAGGGTACGTACAACAACTTTCTTACCTTTCATTGTTTCAAGAACCTGTTTGTAGACTGCGAACTGTTCTTCTTCAGTTGGGAAGTGGTCGTTATCCATGTACAGGAATTCAGTACGGAATAATCCGACACCTTCACCGCCGTTAGCGAGAACCTGTTCAGCGTCTTTTGCGTTACCGATGTTGCCAGCGAGTTCAACTTCGTGGCCGTCAACTGTAATGGATTTAGCGTTGATCAGGACTTTAAGAGCCTGTTTTTCTTCTTTGTATTCTTTTTCTTTAACAGCAAGTCTTTCAACTGTTTCTGCTTCAGGGTTTACGAATACTTCACCGTCAATGGCATCCATACCGATGATATCGCCAGTTTTAACAGCTTCCAGAACACCAGCTGTACCAACAACTGCAGGGATTTCCAGAGAGTTAGCCATGATTGCGGAGTGGCTTGTTTTACCACCGATTTCAGTAACGAAACCTTTAACGAATTCGTTCAGCTGAGCTGTATCAGATGGAGTTAAATCGTGAGCGACGATGATGGAAGGTTCGCTGATTGCAGTCAGGTCAGGAATTTCAAGACCTAACAGGTTGCATTTCAGACGGAAGGTAACGTCTTTAACGTCAGCCGCTCTTTCACGGAAGTAATCGTTGTCCATGCTTTCGAACATAGCAACCATCATATCAGCAACCTGAGCAGCAGCGTATTCAGCGTTGACGACGTCATTGTTGATCATCGTTTTCATCTGACCGATCAGTTCAGGGTCATTTGCCATCATTAAGTGAGCGTCGAATACAGCTAATTCTTCTTCGGAAAGACGTTTAGCAGCACGTTCTTTAACGCCTTCGATATCCTTGATTGTTTTTGCAAAAGCAGCATCAAGTTTTTCGATTTCTTTAGCCGGATCAACTTCAGTTGATTTAGTGATTACAACGACAGGCTGCTCAAGTTTGTAAGCTTTAGCAGTCGCAACGCCTGCCGATGCGGCAATTCCTTTTAACATTCTTATCTCCTCCTATTAAATGAATGCGTTTTACTTAAGAAATTGTACCATGATTCATTGAATGTTGAGGATGATTTTATGCACCTCCCTCAACATTTTTCGTTGAAAATTTGTACATTACACGCTCTCAGATACCTGATGACAAACAGATCCCCTGACATATCTTGGATATTTATAGGAAAACTTAAAACTGATGAATAAAAAAGAGAAGAGTTCCGAGAGTCTCTTCCCTAATTTTTATTATCTTTGACTTTTGTGCGCAGTGGTTTTTTTAAGAATGCGCAGGAACCGACATGCCGATCATACTTGGCTTGATTGCCTTGGCTAAAGCCATGCTCACTATTCCGGCAGCAATCATTTCCAGAATACCATTTGTGAGGATGACCATACCTAAATACATGAGTAATGTATCCGGAGACTGACCGATTGCCTGTGCATACTGCGGACCCCACAGCAGAGCGATCAGACCTAATACCATTAAGGTATGACATGCAGTTGCAAGGACACCCGCAAGTAATGCGGACATTGGTCGGTTAAGCTTTTTATTGAACACATTGAATAAGGTACCCGCAATCCATCCTAAAAGTACGCGCGGTACAATCGCGATGATTAAGGAAGTCCAGTTTCCGGAGATTCCGCCGATTGTCACAAACGGCGAGAATACAAAGGAAGTCAGATTCGGCGTCATAGTCGCATTCCATACAGAAGTCAGACCAAATACCAGGCCTAAAGCTGAACCATAACCCGGACCCATCAGAACACCTGCCGCAATAACAGGAATGTGCATCAGTGTAATGGATAAGAACGGAGTACGGATATATCCAAGTGGTGTAAGTAACATTACAAGTTCGATGGCTAAAAACATCGCAAATAAAGCAATCTTTTTCGTCTTCTGATTTCTTTTCATAAATTCCTCTACTTTCGTTTCGCAATGAATACGATGTATGTTTCAAGTCGGTCAGTTCGTACCCTGACCAGATAACGGACACAATCATGGCTGGCTTTCCCGGGATAAGCGGCCTGTGTCGTTCTTAAGAATACTCACTCACCAACGAAAATCAATGGAGTCTCACACCTTTTTCATCTGAAAAGAAAGAGAAAGCAAATATTGTGAAATAAATCTCAAGAGAAAGCGGATTCATAGTCACTCTAATTTCTTTCAAAAAAGTTCCATGACTACGTATTAAGAAATTATAAACGCACTTCTTCCCTTCTTCAGTCAGTCATCCCTTTTGAAAATTATTTGCATCCCTTACTTGATGTTTTAAAATAGAAAACAATCAACAACTACTCAAAATCAGATTTAGAAAGCGAGAAACAATTATGGTTCGTAAAGAAAAATTAACTGAGGCACAGAATGTTCAGAACGGACGTGGGACAGTAAAGACCTACCACGTTCTGTCCAGTGAAGAATTAGGCAAAGCAGGCCGGTTATACGGTCGTGTTGTCCTTGATCCGGGCTGCTCCATCGGCTGGCATCAGCACGTTGGCGAAACAGAACCTTACTATGTGCTGAAAGGTCAGGGTACTTTTATCGATAACGACAAAAAAGCTTATACTGTCGTTCCTGGTGATGTCTGCACGATTGAAGAAGGCCAGTTCCACTCCATCGAAAACAACAGTGATGAACCGTTTGAGTTCATGGCGCTGATCTATAACGTCTAGTGAGACTATTTCATCAAGAGAACTCTACTCAGCCTGTTATTCAAATTTGAACATCAGTTTGTACAATCCTGCTGCGTACAGTATGACTGTACGCATTTTTCATTTTCCCTGAATAAACAGAGCTGATGATCCATTTCTTGCAAAAGACCTTAACTTTATACGATCCGAACCATAGTTGCGCTCCGAATTTGGTTTCCCTTTAAAAAACGATTAAAATTGGTTTGCACTGCTTTCTCCGGCAAAAGCGTATCTAACGAAGATTCCGGCGTGTAGTACCGGACAAATAGGCAGCCTGTCATTTTTTAAATGACCAGAAAAGACTGATTCTATGAAAAAAATTCTCTATTATTTTGCGCAGGTGATGCTTCTGTTCACCTCAATCATGCTAGGATTCATTGATTCTACCCAGTCGATGATCATCTGCTACTCCTGCTTACTGACGGGCATCTTCCTAATGCTTGCCTATGCCATCGGAACAAAGAAAAACTGGACCGGATTCTTCCTGTTCTCCAGTGTGGCCATGTGTCACCTCTTCTACCTTTCGGTCTCTACCCCTTATTCAGGATGGCTGATGGGTGCGCTTGTTTCGATGATGTTAATCGCACTTTTCTTCCTGTTTCAGACATCGAAATCGAACTTTAACCTTCGCGAACTGCTGTCTTATACCTTGTTTGCGAAAGTCGCACTGATTCCGGAAATCGTTCTCAACTACCTGATGGCAAAAGATCCCGCCTACTCCATGATGGGCAGTTTCAACTGGATCCTGCTTGCCTTCACTTCCCTGTTTGCGATTACCGTACTCGTACGCATGTATCAGAAACAGATTATCGTTCAGAACTGGGCGATTGTTCTAGGCTTATTCCAATTCTTCTTCTTTACCGATATCATCTCGTGTATTGCAGCACTGACTCTGATCATCCGTTACAAGGAACCGGAACCGGTTAAAAAGAAGTCCATTTATGAAAAAGCTTCTTTCAGCAATGCCAAAGCACGCAAACCAAAACGCAAATAGCTCTAATGAATCGGACTGCGGTCCGATTTTTTTATGTCCGGAATTAGCATAGTTTTCTATTTCAATCTCATTTCGATTCTTCTTAAATTTAAAATAGATTGTTTATCTTGGACTTCAACTCCGAAAAGGTAAATTTGCGAACATATTAATATTTAGTGATAACAGTTTTTCTAAATATGAAAATATTTATATTTATCATCGCTTTATCTTTTAATCATTGTAATCAAGCTTTATTCTTTTGGTAAAGAGTTCAAATCTTCACAAATTCAATCCTGATTCCCCATGACCAGACTATTTATTATCTTTGTACTCTATTCTTGCTTCATAAGATCATTCCCTCATCTTAAGCAAAGATCGAAAACCGTGACTGTTCTGCGACGATTCAGTATGAACTCATAATTGACCCCCGTTCTTTTCTCGTACCGAAACGAATTCCAGCCCATTCATTTCAACACAAAATAGAAATACGGATTCAATGAAGAGAAAGGATTTTAAAATGAATCGTAATCGAATTGTATCCAGTTTACTTGCTGGAACGCTTGCTCTGTCATCTTTGAGCGCTGCAGTTTTTGCACAGGATTTCTCAGAACCCATTGCAGATGATGTAATTCCGGAACTTGCCGGTGGTCAGATTCCGGGTCTGAACGTAGTTTCACATGAAGAAGGATTTGGAATTGCCAGAAGAACAGATTCTACTCAGTATACTGTTTATGGTACTGGAACTATTGAGCTGACTGAGAATTTTCCAGGTGTCATGTATATCGTTACTGAAGACCTTGCCCCCAATCCTCATTCAGAAATCACTTTGGATCTGAATGGTTTCAAACTCGCAAACGATAAAATGCCGAATGTCATCTTTATCGAAAAAGGAGCTATCGTCCATGTTCTTGATCACGGTCAGCCGGCGAATATACGTCTGATCGAAAAATCGGAAGGACCAAACATGGTGGTTTCAACACTAGATGAAGCTAAAAAGCAGGATACTTACCGTCTCTATAATAAGAATTCCGGTGAACACTTCTATACAAACGATAAGAACGAAAGTGACAATCTGGTTCGTGCCGGCTGGACATTTGAAAATCCTGAATGGCAGTCTCCAGAAGAGCCTTATGGCGACCCGATTTTCCGTTTGTACAACGCAAATACGGGCGATCATCACTATACAAAAGATCAAGATGAGCGAAACTATCTTTTATATGTCGGATGGAAAGATGAAGGGTTAGCCTTCTTATCCGATACGCAGCAGCGTACTCCTGTTTACCGTGTCTACAATCCGAATGCTGCAGTCGGTTCTCATCACTACACGACTAATCTTGAAGAAGCAAGAGCTCTTGAAGCAGCTGGATGGACATTTGAAGGCGTCTGCTGGTACGGCATGTAGTCCAGCGCACGTTGTATGAAAACTAATTATTGAACGACTGAAACGCAGCACTCTCACTTACCGGAAATACGGTAAACGAGAGTGCTTTTTGTCTGAGCGACAGAAAAAAAGATGCCTCTACAGAAGCATCTCGTTTATTCATTTTAAGTTTGGCTCTATTGCACTTTAGGTGGGTTGGTTGTTGGGTCAAAAAAAGAGACTGC
>JBJEFF010000145.1:0-6849 GCA_051873775.1 Allobaculum sp.
GACAGAACCCTGCGTAGATCAGAACCCCCTGACTTTAGTCATGGGGAGGTTCAGACGGTCTGAACAGATAGAATTGAGCAGGAGCCCGTATTGAAGATAATTACGAAGATGTTTATCCATGATGTATAAGTTGTTTATTTAATACTAATCTATATGGATTTCATCTTATTATCTGTTCTTTGCTCCTGTCTTTCTCTGTTCATCTATAGTATTCATTTTTTCGAGTTTTTAATCAATTTGACTTTCAGACCTAATTAATAAGAAATTCTTATATGAAAATCTTCCAACAAAAAACCGCCTGCGCAAGGCGGTTTACTTATTCTTCTTTGTTTTCAAACTGCTTTTGCAGCATTTCCGCGAACTCTTCCACGTAATAACCGGAGTTATCCGTCTTCCAGAATGCACAGTAATTCCGGCTCATCGGATTGCCTTTGCGGTATAAAGGAATACGGGTAATTGCCGGGCTGATTCTACCGGTCTGGGTGACTCCTTCAACAGGAAGAAAGCCGCGCCCGCTGATGACCATCATCCGGGCTTCTTCAAGATTCTGGGCATAAATGAATTCACCCTGAAAACCGATGACATCCTGATAGAAGTCCTGCTCAATCGACTCCTGATCTTTGGAGGAAACGAGAATGCATGGCGTATTTTTGAGTTCCATCACATTCACACTCGGCAGAGCCGCAATCGGGTTGTGAGAAGAGATTTCGATATACTCCTGGTTAGTCGTCAGAATCAGATTGACATACTGATCGGAAAACGCACGGCGCTGATCGTTAAAAATCAGATCGACACTTTCGTTCTTCATCATTTCATACAGTTCTTCGTGGTTACCATACTGAATTTTCAGTGTGACATCCGGATAGCGGGTCGAAAACTCTTCAAGAGCACGGTGGAATTCTTCGCCACCATAACTGCGCAGAAAACCGATTGAGAGGGTTGCCTGGTTTTCCGTCGCAATCCGTTTAGACTCCTGAACGATTCGTTCATAATCGGCAACGAGAATCACACTCTTTTTATAAAAGTGTTCGCCGGCTGGCGTCAGGGTAAATTTACGGTTTTTGCGCTCAAAAAGCAAAAAGCCAAGCTCCCTTTCAAGGGTCTGGATTTGCTGGGAGATGGCAGACTGAGAGATATGACACTCATCCGCTGCCAGAGAAAAGCTGTTATTGCGTACGACCGACTGAAAATAACGAATGGGTTTGAGCATATCTCTTCCTCCTGTTTTCACTTTCTAACGCATTCTGCATTTTGTACTGTTCATTTAAACCAATGAAACTATCATAACGCAATTTTTAGAAATCGTTCGTCCGGTGCCTGAAGTGATAAAGGAAAAAGCACCGCTAACGGAAAAAATCCGTTTTGCGGTGCTGGAATGAGTCAGTCAATAGTATTAAGCGATGTCTTCACCGTTGGATGCGATGACTTTCTTGTACCAGTCAAAGGAATCTTTCTTGGAACGGGAGAAATCACCCGTGCCGTCATCATGACGATTAACATAGATGAAGCCGTAACGTTTTGCGTATTCGCCGGTACTTGCGGATACCAGGTCGATTGGTCCCCATGTTGTGTAGCCGATCAGAGGTACGCCGTCTTCGATTGCTTCAGACATGGACTGAATATGAGGACGGAAGTAGTTGATGCGGTAGTCATCATGGATCGATCCGTCTTCTTCCACTTTATCGAATGCACCAAATCCGTTTTCAACGATCATTAATGGTGTATGCGGATAGCGGTCATGGAGTTTGTTCAGGGTATAGCGCAGACCTTTCGGGTCAATTGTCCAGCCCCAGTCAGAAGTTTCCAGATACGGGTTCTTGTATCCGAAGGATAAGTTGCCCGCTGTCTTTTCGGCATTCGGATCGGTAGATACGCAGTTGGTCATGTAGTAGGAGAAAGTGTACATATCCACTGTACCTTCCTTGAGGATCACTTTGTCTTCTTCGGTAATGAAGGATGGATCGATGTTGTGTTCTTTGAAATAGCGGAAAATGTAGCTTGGATATTCTCCACGTACCTGAACGTCGCCGCAGAAACAATTGGCGATACGGTCCTGTTCCTGTACAAGAAGCATATCTTCAGGACGAGGAGTAAGCGGATAGAAAGTGGTATAGGCAATCATGTTACCCACCATGAAATCCGGATTGATTTCATGTGCGGCTTTAACCGCTAATGCGCTTGCGACAAATTCATTATGGAGTCCTTCAAACGCTTTCTGACGGTTGTCTTTTAATTCGTTAAAAGTCAGCCGATGATCGGACTGAATATCTTCTTCTTCCAGGAAGCCCAATCCATACAGGTTGCCGAAAACGCCCATCGTTGCACAGTTGATTTCGTTGAACGTCAGCCAGTATTTTACTTTGTCTTTATAACGTTTGAAGCAGGTCGTCGCATATTTTAAGAACATGTCGATCACTTTACGGTTGGTAAATCCCCCGTATGTTTTCGTGATATTCCACGGAATTTCATAGTGGCAGAGTGTTACTAAGGGTTGAATGCCGTATTTTGCGCATTCGTCAAAAACGTCATCATAGAACTTCAGACCTGCTTCATTTGGTTCTTCGTCATCCCCATTCGGGTAAATACGTGCCCAGTTGATGGATAGACGGAAAACGTTGAAGCCCATTTCTGCAAATAATTTGATGTCTTCTTTGTAGTGATGATAGAAGTCGATGGCTTCATGGCTTGGATAGAAAGCATCCGGATCCGTTTTAGGCAGAAATGTACGAGGTGTATTCACATCTCCGCCAAGTAACATATCTGGGACGGATAATCCTTTACCATCTTCGAGGTAGCCGCCTTCGCACTGGTTTGCGGCAACAGCGCCGCCCCATAAAAAATCTTTCGGAAAACTCATGTTTTTTCTCCTCTCGTGTTTAATCTGTTTTCATTTTAAAAAATGTACTGATCAAATAAAAGTATAAAAATATAGTTCAGTTAAGGGGTTACAGTGCTACTCACGCACTGGATTCTCTTTGTTTCAGCTAAAAAAACGGGTAAGCACCTTCATGTTTTACCCGTTTGTCAGTTGAGAATGAGCGGGAAGATTAATCTAAATCCTCGCCATCACTTGCAATGCATTTTTTATACCAGTAGAAAGAATCTTTCTTATAGCGTTTAAGAGTTCCCTTTCCTTCATCGTCCATGTCGACATAGACAAATCCGTAACGTTTTCTCATTTCCCCGGTGCCGGCAGAAACGAGGTCAATGCAGCCCCACATGGTATAACCCATCAGCGGAATGCCGTCGATGTTGATCGCATCACGCATGGATTTAATGTTTTTCTGCAGGTAGGAAATACGGTAGTCATCATGAACTGTGCCATCTTCTTCGAGAACGTCGGACCAGCCGATTCCGTTTTCGACAATCCATAATGGTTTGTGATAGCGGTCAAACAGCTGATTGAGGGCTATGCGCAGGCATTCCGGATCCGTCGCCCAGCCCCAGGCATTTGCTTCAAGATACGGGTTCACACGACTCATCACACCATTGCCTCTGGCAGCGCCTTCGGTTTCATGTGTGCCCTGTACAACACTGCCGTAACAGGAGAAAGACAGGAAATCAGCGGAATAATCTTTAAGCAGTTCGAGTTCACCATCGCGAATATCGAGCTTGACACCTTTTCTTTCGTATTCTTTCAGTTTGAAGTTCGGATACTGGCCGCCGACCTGAACATCGGCATACCACAGGAACTGTTCCTGAGCAATTTTGAGCGCAAGCAGCTGATCATACGGATCACAGGTTTCGGCATAGATCGGCTGATAGGCAAGCATCATACCAATCTGCATGTCCGGATCAATTTCGCGTGCGGCTTTAACGGTCAGAGCACTGGCGAGAAACTGGTTGTAAGCAGCCTGTGCTTTGAGCTGATCGGTCGACTGAAGCAGACCGATTGTATCAATCTGGGCATGCTCCATCATGTTGATTTCGTTGAACGTCAGCCAGTATTTCACTTTACCTTTATAACGTTTCATGATCGTCGTTGAGAATTTTACGAACAGGTCAATGACTTTGCGGTTTGACCATCCGCCGTATTTGAGAACGAGGTCAATCGGGATTTCGAAATGAGCCATGGTAACGAGTGGTTCGATGTTATATTTTTTCAGTTCGTCAAAGACATCATCATAGAACTTCAGACCTTCTTCATTCGGTTCTTCGCTTTCAAGATCCGGGAAAATTCTCGGCCATGCGATGGACAGACGGAATGTTTTAAATCCCATTTCTGCCATCAGGGCGATATCTTCCTTATAGTGGTGATAGAAATCGGTAGCCTGATGACTCGGATAGTACTCTCCTTCCATCAGACACGGAATAGCACCCTCCGGGAAGCAGACCGGCTTACCGAACTCTATTTGGTAGACACCGCGTTCACCACTTGCAGGAATCACCCAGCCGATACGGCGCGGTTCGGTATGGCTTCCGCCGGTTGTCACATCGGCGATCGTTAAAGCTTTACCGCCTTCGTTGTAGCCGCCTTCGTACTGGTTTGCGGCGGTAGCTCCTCCCCAGAGGAAGTCCTTTGGAAATTTTGACATATACTTCTCTTTCATTTTCTGATCTGTATAAACAGGTAAATCTGTTGTTAAAATCATTCTAAATTGTCCGTGAAGAGATTTTCAATTCCGGATTTATCCGTATTCAACGGGAACGGTTTTATGTCTTCTGCCGTAAGTGAGTGGTTTGAACAATGTTTTGTTAGAATAGAAGAAAGATTCAGCCCGGAGATAAATCTGATCCGGACAAGGAGGAATCCCTATGAAAATCGCAGACCGCATGGATTTTATCCAGAACTCTGTTTTCGCAGACTTGCGTGCTGAAAAAGAACAATATGAAAAAGAACACCAGAGCCGTGTTTTAGACTTTACGCTAGGTTCACCGGATATTCCGCCCGCACCATCCATCATTGAAACACTGTGCGCGGAAGCACAGAAACCGGTCAATTACCGCTATGCGGTTGATCCGCTAAAAGGACTGATTGATGCCATTATCAAATGGTACAAGTCCCGCTATGCGGTGAACCTGAATGCGGATGAAATCTGCCTGCTGCAGGGTTCGCAGGAAGCGTTGGTTAATCTTCCTCTTCTCTACTGCAATCCGGGTGATGGCATTCTCGTTCAGAATCCGTACTATCCGGCTTACGTTGACGCCCCGCATATTGCCCAGGCGGATATTCTGTTCATGCCTTTAAAAGAAGAAAACAATTATCTGATCGACTTCGATGCCATCAGTGACGAAGAGCGCCATAAGGCGAAAATGATGATCGTGTGCTACCCGAACAATCCGACCGGCGCGACTGCTCCGGACTGGTTTATCCACAACCTGATCCGTTTTGCGAAAGAAAACGATATTCTCGTTGTGTATGACAATGCGTATTCCGATTTAGTCTTTGAAGGTCATACTGGTAAAAGTTTCTTGTCCTTTGAAGGCGCTAAGGAAGTTGGTATTGAGCTGAACTCTTTCTCGAAATCTTATGGCATGGCCGGAGCCCGACTTGGCGTCATGGTCGGCAATTCCACTGTCATTGCGCAATACCGCAAACTGAAATCCAACCTCGATTACGGCATTTTTCTGCCTGTGCAGTATGCCGGAATCACCGCATTAGAGACCGGATCGGCAATCGTGGAAAAAACAAGACAGACTTACATTGAACGGCGCAAGCTCATAGCCGCCCAATTTACCAGAGCCGGCTGGGACATTGAACTCTCCGAAGCTACGATGTTCATATGGGCTAGAATTCCGGATGAGTACGAGGATTCGTATGCCTTTGCTAAAGATCTTCTTGCCCACACGGGTGTTCTTGTTACACCTGGACTTGCGTTTGGAAAAGAGGGGGAACGCTACGTCCGTCTTGCCTTAGTTGTATCGAACGAAACGATCGAACAGGCTGCAGAACGCTTTGAAGAGTCCCGTTTCTTTAAGCAGAAGTAACACTTCCCTTTCTCAGCGAAGTACAACTCATAAAACATAAAAACAGGTGTTTTCGCCAGGCATGACAACATGCCACAGTGCGAGTACACCTGTTTTTCATTATTCAGTAATTTGTTAAATCAGAATGCAGAGATTACTCTTTGACGTCTTTCTTTAACAGATCGCGGATTTCTTCAAGCAGAACGAGCTGAGGATCTGGTTCCGGTTCTTCTTCCGGTTTTTCTTCTTCCTGTTTCTTCACCAGAGCAGCTGCACGTTTGGAAGCAGCATTCAGAGTTTTAATCATTGTGAAGACAACGAGTGCGATGATCAGGAAGTTCACGATTGCCTGCAGGAAAGCACCGTATTTCAGTTCAGCTGTACCGACCGTAACGGACAATTCTGTAATGTTGACACCGGCGCAGATCATGCTGACAATCGGCATAATGATGTCGTTCACTAAAGAAGTAACAATTGCGGTGAAGGCAGATCCGATGATAATACCAACTGCCATGTCCATGACATTACCGCGGGAGATGAATTCTTTGAATTCGCCTAAAAACTTTTTCATAATCAGTTTCCTTTCGTTTTTCCGTTTTGTTTTCTTTTGGGTATTTTATCGAATCTGTCCAAATCAGTCATTAAATCCCCCCGACTATTTATTCGATCCTCCCGACTTTGCGGATGAATCATCCATATTCCTCAATCTTATATCAGAATAAGGGAAAAAAGGATCGGCTCTTTTATAGGAGCCGATCCTGAATAGGTCGAATCATGCGGATTTATTCCGCGTTTTTTTCTGGTTTTTTGCAATGCCATTCGGTTAGATAAATTTAAGATTGCCAAATCATCTTATTGAGATGGTTTGGCTTTTTTGCGTTAGGCGTGCCCTTTAGTTGTAAAAATTGTACAAAAGAGATTATTGCATTTTGCGGCGGCCCT
>JBJEFF010000146.1:0-6757 GCA_051873775.1 Allobaculum sp.
TATCGATCAGCTTGATTCATGGATGATCCCACACGATTTTCCATAGAGCCTTTTTAAAAGCAGTAAAAACGAATAAGCAACACTTGAACAAAAGGAAGGTGATCTATATGAAGATTCTGATTGTCGAAGATGAAAAGCATCTCGCTCAGGCGATTGCGGCTACACTGAGCGCTCATGCCTACACTGTGGATATCGCGAACGATGGAATTAGCGGAGCGACTCAGGCAAGCAGCGGTATTTATGATTTAGTCATTCTCGATGTCATGTTGCCGGGTAAGGACGGTTTTGAAATTCTCGAAGAAGTCCGTTCTTTAGCACCGGAGACCCGTGTGATCATGTTAACCGCACGCTCTGAACTGTCCGATAAGCTCAACGGCCTGAAAAACGGGGCAGATGACTATATGACCAAGCCGTTCCATATGGAAGAGTTGATTGCGCGTGTGGATATTCAGCTCAAAAAGAGCAGCACCATCCAGAAAGACCGTCTCGAATTCGGCAATACATTCCTGGATATGAGCAGCGGAATGCTTGGGTCCAAGGTGAGCGGTGAAACGATTGCCCTGTCTTTACGTGAGTACGCTCTGCTGGAATACTTTTTTAACCACCCGGGACAGATTCTTTCCCGTGACCAGATTTATTCGAAAGTCTGGGGCTGGGATAACGAGATCGAATCCAATAATCTGGAGGCCTATCTGTCCTTCCTGCGCAAGAAACTGCGTCTGATCGGCAGCAATACCCAGATCAAATCTGTGCGCGGCATGGGCTACAGGATCGTCGAATCCGATGCGTGAGTTACGCCGCAAGGTGATCCTTTCGCTGTTCATGCTGTTTACGGTACTGATCGTTTTAGTCACTGCATTCACGGCTTATCAGTCTTATCGCTCCGCCTATGATCAGATGCATCAGGCACTGAATATTGTGTCGAAAAGCGCCGAACGGACCGCTAATCCGAACGAATACGGACCCTGGTTCAGCTCTTCTGCCGACCAGACCCCGACTCTTGATGAGCTCGAGGTCATTTCGGAAACACCGATCTGTCTGGTCATGCTCGATGCGGATGACAGTATTATCCGTATCTATGTCTCCAACAGTGTCGATGATGAAATGATCCGGCAGACGATTTATAAGAGCGAACAGATCGTGCAGAACTTCGCTCCCGGCACCCTCCACATCGGAAATTTGTACACCGACCGGTGCAGCTGGTCGTATGTGTCCAACCGTGCCATTGCGGTCGCTTCTACACAGGTTCTCCAGAAACGGCTGCTCGGCGTTCTGACCTGGCTGATAATTTTTGCGGTTCTTTTCGCCATCATCCTCTTTTTCATCTGTCTGAAAGTGACAGACTGGATGATTGCGCCGATTCAGCAGACCCTCGATAAGCAGAAACAGTTTGTTGCGGATGCAAGCCATGAACTGAAAACACCGGTTGCGGTGATCCTCGCCAATGCGGAAGCAATGGAACAGGATCACGATGAACACTGGCTCAAAAATATCGAAGAAGAAGCAACCCGTATGAATTCGCTGATCACGAGCCTTCTTGATCTGACCCGATCCGAGCAGACCGATCCGGTTCTTGAACGGGTGAATCTCTCCCGTCTTTTAGAAAAACAGAGTCTGATCATGGAAGCAGCGATGTTTGAGAAAAATCTCGTTCTGGAAGAAGAGATTGAGCCGGATCTGATGATTATGGCCAATTCTGCCGCCATCCAGCAGGTCGTTGCCATCCTGATCGATAATGCGATTGAACATTCCGATGGCAAAGTCATCGCAAAGGCAATGCGTAAAGGCAGGGAAGTCCAGTTCTCGATTTCCAATACCGGAAAACCAATTCCCGAAGCGGACCGTGAACGCATTTTTGAACGATTCTATCGTGCCGACACTTCACGAAACCGTGCAAGCGGACGTTATGGTCTCGGTCTTGCGATCGCAAAGAGTATCGTCGAAAGTCACCATGGCAGAATCCAGGTTTCATGCGCGCAGGGAATTACGACATTCAGTGTCACTCTGAAGATGGCACCGGAACTGAAAGAAACAAAAACGAAATAATAAAACATCAAAATATGCGTATCCCGACTGGTAAAGATCACAGAATCTTTCCAGCCGGGATTTTTTTTGTCTGCCACCGAGCAACGACATTAAGTCAAAAGACATCAGAAAACACGGCTGAAATCATAGGACAGCGCTTACATCTATTTTTGACTTTTATATAATTAGATTTAACTAACTTATGAGTTAGATAAGTCTTACTTTGCGTTTGAAATCACAAGTTAGTCAACGTAAACTTAGAATGTCAAAAAGTTAAATA
Organism: Allobaculum sp.; assembly: GCA_051873775.1. Classification (GTDB taxonomy): domain Bacteria; phylum Bacillota_I; class Bacilli_A; order Erysipelotrichales; family Erysipelotrichaceae; genus Allobaculum. The sequence goes on from JBJEFF010000146.1 coordinate 2,306, forward strand.
TGACTAACATAAGCTTTGTTCAGGGAAGGTGGCGTAATGATGCCTTTGAGTTTAGGAGAACAGAATCAGAATTATACGATTGTCCGGGTCACCGGAAAGGATGAGATCCGTGCTCATCTGCGTAATCTTGGAATAGTCGAAAAAGAGACGATTGAGATTAAGCAGATGATTGCGGGAAACCTGATTGTTGAAGTCAAAGGGGTTCGCGTGGCAATAAATCGCGATCTCGCAAAACGGATTATGATCTGATGTCTGCAGAAAATACTGTCAAAAAAGGACAGGAAAGAATCTGTAAGGGAAAGAAGGAAACTGAAATGACACTGAAAGATTTAAAACCGGGAGATCAGGCGCTAGTCTGCCGCATTACCGCAACCGGTGCACTTAAGCGACGCATCATGGATATGGGAATCACAAAAGGCTGCGAGGTACTGGTGCGTAAGCTTGCACCGCTCGGAGATCCGGTGGAGATTAATCTGCGCGGATATGAACTGACATTGCGCAAGCAGGAATGCGATGCGATCGAAGTGGAAAAACTCGATCAGAAAGGAGAACGCGTATGATCCGGATTGCTTTAGCAGGAAACCCGAACTCCGGTAAAACCACGCTGTTTAATGCGCTGACCCGATCTAACCAGTACGTCGGTAACTGGCCGGGCGTAACGGTTGAAAAGAAAGAAGGCTATCTCAAGGGGAACAAGGAGATCATTATTCAGGACCTGCCGGGAATTTATTCGCTTTCTCCTTATACTCCTGAAGAAGTGGTCACCCGCAAATATCTGATTCACGAAAAGCCGAATGCGATTCTGAACATTGTGGATGCTTCCAGCCTTGAACGAAACCTCTATTTAACCAGTCAGCTGCTCGAACTGGATATTCCGGTGGTTGTCGCATTAAACATGATGGATGTCGTCAAACGCAATAAAGAGCGCATCGACACAGCAGAACTATCAAAACGTCTGAACTGTCCGGTTATCGAAATGTCCGCCGCAAATTCAAACGGCATTGATGAAGCGGCTAAAATCGTTGTTCAGACTGCCCTTGCGGGTAAGAAACCTACGCATGCCGATTTTGATTCGGCAATTGAAACCGCCCTTGCCAAGATCGAATCTCTGCTCGATGTGAAAAACGATTCGAGATGGTATGCGATTAAAGTTCTGGAAAATGATTCCGGAATTCTCCAGGAATTAAATCTTTCTCCGGCTACGGTCGCAAAAATCAGTAAGATCCGTGAACAGCTCGAAAGTGAGCTCGACGATGATGCTGAAAGCATCATTACCGATGGCCGCTATAACTGGATTGCCCGCACACTGCAGGGCATTTACGAGAAGAAACAGGCGCATGCGACGACACTCTCTGATAAGATCGACCGAATTGTCACCAATCGCTGGCTGGCACTGCCGATCTTCGTTCTGGTCATGGGACTGGTTTACTACCTTGCCTTATCAACAGTCGGAACGTATTTAACCGACTGGGTCAACGATGTCTTCGTTGCCGAATGGTGTCAGGGGGGCATGACGGCATTTCTCGAAAGCTTGAATGCCTCGGATCAGACGATTTCCCTGATTGTCGATGGCATTATCGGCGGAATCGGCGCACCGCTCGGATTCGTGCCGCAGATGGCAATTATCTTTCTGTGCCTGTCTTTCCTGGAAGACTGCGGTTATATGAGCCGTATTGCGTTTATCATGGACCGTATTTTCCGCCGCTTTGGTCTGAGCGGTAAATCATTCATCTCGTTTATGGTTTCGACTGGCTGCGGAGTACCGGGCATTATGGCGGCGAGAACGATTGAAGAAGAACGGGACCGCCGAATGACGATGATCGTGACGACCTCGATGCCGTGCGGAGCAAAGCTTCCGGTCATTGCGCTGTTTGCGGGCGCAATTCTCGGAAATGACGGTGGCTGGTGGATTGCCTGGGCAACCTATATCTTCGGTATTTTTGCGATCATCCTGTCCGCTCTTGTCCTCAAGCATACGAAAATGTTTGCGGGTGACCCGGCACCATTCATCATGGAACTGCCGGCTTATCATCTGCCGAAAATCCGCAATGTCCTGCGTCAGACCGGACAGCGCTGTGCTCACTTCCTGAAAAAAGCCGGAACAATTCTGTTTGCGTGCTGCGTTGTGACTTGGTTCCTTGTTTCTTACGGTTTCGGTCCGGAAGGTTTCGGTCTGGTCGAAGAAGCAGGCAGTTCCTTACTCGCAATGATCGGCGGATGGATCGCACCGCTCTTTGCGCCTCTTGGCTGGGGTAACTGGCAGGCAACCGCAAGTGCATTATCCGGATTTATCGCCAAGGAACAGATCGTCTCCACGATGGGTGTCCTTGTCAATGTAGCTGACGATACCGGTCTGGATCCGGCATTATGGCAGGCAGTTGCACTGATGTTCCCGAGTGCAGCCGGTGCCGCTTCCTTCCTGTTATTCAATCTGTTAGATGCTCCATGTCTTGCCGCAATTTCAACCGTGGCTAAAGAGATGAACTCGAAAAAATGGACTTGGTTTGCGATCGACTGGCAGATGTTCTACGCCTATTCCATTTCCCTGATGGTCTATCAGTTATGGACATGGACAGCAACTGGCCAGTTCGGATTCTGGACACTCGTGGCATTAGCTGTTGCGGGATTCTATCTCTACATGATCTTCAGACCTGTGCAGAAAAAGACTTCACATAAAGTTCTGGCACAGACTGCATAATATAATTCGATAAAATTATTCATTATCCTCCAAAGCCGGAAACACCCGCTTTCCGGTTCCATAACCTACTTCATCATTTACTTTTACGGCACGGATTCATTTCTGTGCCGTTTTTTTCTTTTTTCACGTTTTAGTCAGAAGATTAGAAGTGAATAACAGATTTTGACGGCGAAAGACTTTCATTTATCGGAAAAATCAGTAAACTAAAAACCACTGATGAGGGAGTAGTTAACGACATTATTTGTCGGGACAAAGCCAACATACTGGTGAATAACCTGGTTTGTCATAGAGACGAGACTCATGCGGCAGAACTATTTTGCGTTCTGTGTTGCATGAGCAGGCAAGACAGAACGATCTGTCTTTTTTTGTGCTCTGGAGGAATGGTTATGAATTTTTTTACGGTGTTTTTACTGGGAATCGGACTGGCAATGGACGCCTTTGCGGTCTCGATCTGTAAGGGACTTGCTCTGCGTAAAGCGACTTTTCACAACATGCTTGTTGCCGGATTATGGTTCGGAATTTTTCAGGGACTGATGCCGGCGATCGGCTATCTGTTCGGCAATCTGTTTGCGCAATACATTGAATCCGTCTCAAGCTGGACAGGATTTATCCTGCTGACTTTAATCGGCGGCAATATGATCCGCGAAGCCTTAAGCAAAGAGGAAGAAGAAGTTAACAATTCGATGCAGGCAGGACAGATGTTCCTGCTTGCGATCGCAACATCGATCGATGCTTTAGCTGTCGGAATCACGTTCTCCGTTGTCCCGGTGGATATGTTTGCGGGAATGACCCGTTTTGTGAATACGATGATCGCCTGCCTGATGATCTGTGTCGAAACCGGAATCATCTCCATGGCGGGAATCAAGATCGGGGAAGTGTTCGGCTCCCGTTTCAAAAGCAAGGCGGAGTTTGCGGGCGGCGCAATTCTGATTCTGATCGGACTGCGCATTATCCTGACTCACTTCAATGTGTTCTAGAAATTAAAATAATAACCGGATTGATAAAAAATGAGAACCGGACCATATTGATCGGCTTTCCGGTCTAAATTGGTCCGGTTTTTTACGTTTCGTTGAGTAAGGAAAAAAGTGCTGTTAGAATGCAAGATATGAAAACTTTTCTATCCCGCAGCTGGCTCTGGACTGGCGTGGCGTCCTTAGCCTGTTTTGCTTTATGCCCATATGTAGGATGGTATACAATCGGTGCTTTAGCCGTATTCGGCGGTGGTGCCTATACCATCAAAAAAGCAGCGGACCGCAAAAAAGCCCTGCTTGAAAACGCGGCAATTCTCAACCGCATGACACGCAAAGAGAAAAACGTTTTTCTCGCCAATGATGAAAAAGAAGTCCGTTCGATTCAGTCGATCTCGAAGATGATGCCATATTTATGCTTTATCGCGCTTCTTCTCAATGGGTATACCTACTACTACAACGTGACGGCAGGTATCCATGCGCTCGGTATCGAACAGATCATTCCGGATTCACTCGCAATGCCGCTGCTGATTGCCGGCTGTCTTTTATGGGTTCTGTTCTTCTTCGGGTACAGTTTCCGTATGAATGAAACTCGTGTGAATGAACAGGAAATGTTCCGTGCTTCCAAGAGTGATCACAGTCTGCTTGATCAGTCTGTAAAGGCGAAAAAAGGAAAAATCCGACGCTAAAAACTAAAGGAAAATCTGAAAGAGACTGGTACATGTGCCAGTCTTTTTTCAGTGTGCCCGGCGAGGCATACACCTAGGTGGTGCAAGTCCACTCTGG
>JBJEFF010000147.1:0-6630 GCA_051873775.1 Allobaculum sp.
ACCGGAACAAGGGTGGGGAGCCGACGGCGGCGGGTCCCTATGAATGAAAAAAAGACACTATAAAGTGTCTCGGATTACTCGATATGAATTGAGGTCAGCCGATCTGCCCGAAGACGGTCATCAATCAACTGATTTAGCTGTAGATTCAAACCGGCTGGCACTGATTAAAGAATCTGAGGAATTCTCCTGCCTGCATAACAAGCCGTTTATTGTCGACATAAAAGGCAAACAACACTGTATTCGTCGGTGCGCAGCAGTTCAGATCTTCAAGTACCTGAAAATAGCCGACCAGACCGCGCCAGTCTTCTTTGTCTCCCTGATATTGAAAGAATCGTCCCATGCTTTCCTCGACTTCCATTAAGGCACGCTGTTCCTGTTCTTCTTCGTTTAATCCTTCATCTTTACGATCGTTCAAATGTATCACTTCCTTTAAAGACGAAATGTTTAATTGCTTCCTGTCTTTCTGTTTCATTGTCCGATACAAATCCTTTTCTTTCTTTATGCATGCTCAAAAAAAGCAGAAACCGGACGGCTCTGCTTCATTGTTCATATATGACTAGAATCAATTCTGAGAATTATACAGCTTTGAGAATCCACATGCGGGAGAGGAAATCTCCTTCGTTTTTGCCATCATTATTTTCACTGGCACTCGAATCGGAAATAATCAGGCCGATCTTTTCGAGTTCGTCCCCATAGAACATGCCATCACGATCGCTGACTGTATACGTCTGTTCCGGGTCTAATCCCTGTAAAGGCAGACGGCGGTAAGCTGTATTGATCTCCTGAATGACACGATAGTAGGCAACAATTGCGATCTTACGATCTTGGGACACGACCATCCATGCTGTTTCATTGCCTTCAAACGGAGATTTCAGACGATAGAACGTACCAAGCTGAATCAGCTCACGGTACTCTTTCATAAACCGGATCTGTTCTTTCACCAGCACTTTTTCTTCATCACTTAAGCTAGCCGGATTGAGTTCATAACCGAATGTTCCGAAGTAAGCGACATCAGCCCTGAATTCAAGAGGTGTATTGCGGTGCAGCTGGTGGTTCGGTGAAGCGGACACATGGCTGCCCATCGAAGAAATCGGATAAAGCATGCTTGTGCCGTACTGGATTTTCAGACGTTCAACACCATCGGTATCATCGCTTGTCCAGGCTTGTGGTGCATAGTACATCATGCCCGGATCAAACCGTCCGCCTCCGGAAGCACAGGATTCAAAGAGAATATTCGGATAGCGTTCGATTAAACGTTCATACAAATCATAGACACCGAGAATAAAGCGGTGATAAAGACTCTGCTGGTGCGATGCATTCCAGTAGGTGGAACCCACTTCAGTTAAGGAGCGGTTCATATCCCATTTCACGTAGGAAATATTAAGACCATCGAACACTTTAAATAACATTTTGGCAACCGCGTCAACAACAGCCGGATTCGTAAAGTCTAGAACGTACTGATGACGTCCTGCTGAAATATGTCTGCCGGCAATTTCCAGACGCCAGTCCGGATGAGCCCGATACAGATCGGATTCGACATTGACCATTTCCGGTTCGATCCATAAACCGAATTTAAGGCCGAGATCACAGATTTTCGAACAGAGAGTGTCTAAACCGTCCGGCAGTTTTTCTTCATCGGCAACCCAGTCGCCAAGAGAAGTCCAGTCAGAGTTACGGCCTTGAAACCAGCCATCATCCAGGACGAATAATTCAACACCAAGATTGGCAGCTTCTTTAGCCATATTCAGAATTTTTTCTTCCGTAAAATCAAAATAGACACCTTCCCAGCTATTTAACAGAATCGGGCGGGCTTTGTCGCGCCATACTCCGCGTGCTAAACGTCTGCCAAAAAGAGTATGGAAAGCCTGAGACATTTTATTTAAACCCTGATCGGAATAGACCATAACGGCTTCGGGAGACTGGAAAGAAGTTCCCGGCTCTAATAGCCATGCGAACGTATCGCGGTTCATGCCGATCTGAATGCGGCTGGTGTGGTACGTATCGACATCGACACTTGCTTCAAAGTTTCCGGAATAGATCAGCGCAAAACCGAGCACTTCGCCACTCTCTTCCGTGGTTGATGGGCGTTTGAGCGCTAAAAACGGGTTGAAGTTATGAGAAGAATGACCTCGCAAAGAATAAACGGACTGATAACCGCTATGAAGCGGTTCCCATTCGATATGGCGTTCCCTTGCCCATGCTCCGGTTAACATCAGACGTTCATAATTGTCATCCGGCAAGTCTACATTCAGACTGGTCAGTGCTTCAATGCGTACTTCATTTTCGGAATCATTTTCCACACGCACACTGCGGGTTAGAACCGGCAGTTGTTCATAGAGGGTATAAAGCAGATGAGCTCTGACCTGCAGGTGTTCGTCTTTGAGGGTAATCACCAGTGTTGTTGCTTCCGCTTCCTCTTCAACGTAACAAGCCGGCAGCCCTTCTAATTCCGGTTTGCCAGGTTCGATCCGGAAGGATTCAAAGCGGAAATCGGTATATTTCGTTCCATCCTTACCTTCGATTTCGATGGCGCCTTTTCGCATATCCGCACCGAAAGCTCCCGGAAATTCCTGCTTTAAGTGCTCGAGCGAATAAGTGCGGTCATCCTGATAATAGTTGGTAGCCATTGGACGGCAGGCGAGTTCGTAAAGTTCGTCAAAGTTCTCTTTGTCACGGATTCTGCTGCCGCAGTAAAGTTGGATGAGATAACCTTCATGATTGATCTTGAAGATGTAGGAAAACCATCTGTTCGTAAGATGGAAAGTCTGCGAAGTTTCATGATACTGAATAGGCATATAGAATGTCTCCTTTAGGTTCGTTCATTTTTATTGTAAACAGGAATTGTTTTCGTTCAATCCAAGTTCTTCCTTTGTCCGTTTTCTTCCATATCCATGTCACAAAATTCCATATTCCACCATTTGGCCATTTATCCTTTTCCGATACCTGTTATGAAAATACTCTATATTCAGATTGTTTCCTTATATTATTAAGGGTGTGTATCCGATTTCAGATTCGGCATAAATTTTATAAGGAAACAATTTTCCATACGACGGTCACATTGGTCAATAGGCATACAAGTAACCGTTTTCTAAAATGAAATCACAGCAAGCAAAGATAACTGCTGGCCAGCTGCAGATGGCAAAGAATTTGATTGATGAAAGCATTTTAGAAACAAGGAGAAATTATGACAAAAGAGGAAAGATACCAGCAGATTAGCGAAGAAATCGTCAAATCAGTTGGCGGCATGGACAACATTACCGGAAGTGCTCACTGTGCAACACGCTTACGTATTGTCCTGAAAGATAACGATTTAGCTGATATGGAAGCTTTAGACAACGTTGACTTATGTAAAGGTGTCTTCGTTGCCGGCAACCAGCTCCAGATGATTTTCGGTGCCGGTCTGGTCAACGATGTATACGACGTGTTCTCTAAATATACACATACCGAAAACATGTCTTTAACCGACGTGAAAGAAGCTGGTGCAAAAAAACAGAACCCGCTGCAGATGGCGATCAAGTCGCTGTCCGATGTCTTTATCGACATCATGCCGGGTATCCTTGCTGCCGCATTACTGCTCGGCTTAACCGGTGTTCTTGGTAACCTGGATTTCGTCAAGAATAACGAAACGCTCTATGCGATCAACCGCTTATTAACCATTGCGTCTGCCGGAATTTTCGACGTACTTCCGCTCGCCGTCGCATACTCTGCTGTAAAACGTTACGGTGGCCGTCCGATTTTAGGTATCGTCATGGGTGCCATCATGTTATCCGCAAATCTGGCCAATGCCTATGACGCTGCTCAGGGCTTGGTTACTCCTGAAGTGCTGCACTTATTCGGGCTTCCGATTGAACTGACCGGTTTCCAGGGCGGTATCATCATCGCACTGATGATCGGATGGGTAACCGCAAAACTCGACGTCTACTTTGATAAGAAAATCCCAGATGCGATCAAATTATTAGCCGCCCCGATGCTGACTGTATTTATTTCTACTGTATTACTGTTCACAATCGTCGGACCTGTCGGACGTACATTATCCAACTGGATTACTGCCGGTCTGATCTGGACCACCGAAAACTTCGGTGTATTCGGTTATGCATTATTCGCCGGTGTTCAGCAGATCATCGTCATTACCGGTCTGCACCACATCTTCGGCGCAATCGAAGCTCAGTTACTTGCCGATACCGGCGTTAACTTCCTCAACCCTCTGATGTCCGTTGCTTTAATGGGTCAGGGCGGTGCGGTTCTCGGATACCTGATCTTACACTGGAAAAACATCAGAACACGCGAACTGTGCATTCCTTCCTTCTTATCCACACTGTTCGGGATCAGTGAACCTGCGATCTTCGGTGTCAACCTGCGTTACAAATACCCGTTAATTGCCGGATGCTGCGCTTCCGCTTTTGCCGGTGCTTACGTATACATCACTCACTTAACTGCTTTAGGTTTCGGTACTACTGCTCTTCCGGGACTTGCGATTGCCAACCCGGCTAACAATGGTTACCTCAACTACATCATCGCTCACTTAATCGCTTTAGGTCTTGCGATCCTCTTCACCATTCTCTTCAGCCGTTTTGACAAGGATGAAAAAGAAGCCGGCAAGAAAGCAAAAAAACAGAAAGAAACAGAAACAATCGCCACTATCGTTGAAAACCCTGAAAATGGCGTAATCTATTCCTGTGTTAAAGGTAAAGCTGCACCTGTTACAGAAAGCAGCGATGCAGTATTTGCTTCTAAAACAATGGGTGACGGATTTGTCTTCTACCCTGAAGATGATATGATCACCAGCCCGGTAAACGGCGAAATTATGATGACATTTCCGACTAAACATGCACTTGGCATCAAAGCAGCAGATGGCAGCGAGCTTCTGCTTCATATGGGAATCGACACAGTCTCTTTAGACGGTGAACCATTCGAACTGTTCGTTAAGGAAGGCGATAAAGTACAGGCCGGTCAGAAACTGGCCATGATGAATCGCGCCAAAGTCGAACAGAAAGGCTTCAAAACTGAAACGATGCTCGTCGTTACCAACGGTCGCAATGTTGAATGCACAAACACAAACCCTGTTGCATGGGGTGCTGCTGTTGGAAAGGTTCAGTAATGAAAAAACAGATTATTGAAACAGTAAAAGAAAGAATTAAACACGTAAACGAAAGCCAGTACCGCGAGTCCTACCATATTATGGCGGATATCGGCTGGATCTCCGATCCGAACGGTCTGTCCTGCAACGACGGGATGTACCACATTTTCTTCCAGTACACCCCGGCTGCAGACCGTGGCCTGTCCAAATCCTGGGGTCATTACACAACAAAGGACTTTCATCACTTCACTGATAAAGGTCCTGCCATGACTCCGGAAAGCTGGATGGACAAAGATGGCTGCCACTCCGGAAGCGGTATCTTCAAAGATGGTGTTCAGCACCTGTTCTATACCGGAAATGTGCTTGAAGAAGGTGACCATGACTACATCCTCTCGGGTCGCGGTCACTACGTTAACCACATCACGAGCCTGAACGGCACGGATTTTTCCGAAAAGGAATGCCTGCTTCAGAATGATGCGTACCCGGCAAATATGAGCTGTCATGTACGCGATCCGAAAATTTTCTTTAAAGATGACAAAGCCTATATCGTTCTCGGTGCAAGAACAAGAGACGATCGCGGTTGTGCCCTGCTCTACTCTTCGACTGACTCCGAGCTGCGAAAATGGCAGCTTGTACAGGTCATTGATTCTGTCGATCACTTCGGATATATGTGGGAATGTCCGGATCTGATGGAATTCGGTGATACAGCATTCCTGATGTGCTGTCCGCAAGGTGTTCAGTTAGACACAATGGAACATCAGAATGTCTATCAGAATGGATACTTCACACTTGAAAGAAACGAAGAAGGTCAGTTTGTCGCCGATCACTTCCATACCTTTGATCACGGATTTGACTTCTACGCTCCACAGAGTCTGATCGATGATCAGGGCAGAAGAATCCTGATTGGCTGGCTTGCCGTTCCGGATGCACCATATACTTATCCTGAAGTTGAGGAAGGCTGGATTCATACGCTCTCCCTTCCCCGTGAACTGACAAAAAAAGATAATCAGATCTACCAGTACCCGATAGAAGAGATCCTCAATCTGGAAAGCAATACACGCAAACTTCAGCTTGCAGCTAACCAGAAACACTCCCTGACCTCCACTCAGTTCCACCTGCATTTCGATGCAAAGAATACCCCCTTTAAACTCGAGCTTCGCCATGATGCAGTGCTTGTCTATGACGGAAAAATCTGCACGCTGAGCCTGAAAGAAAGCGGCGCAGGACGTACAAGTCGCAATGTACGGATTCCGAATCTTGAACAGGTCGACATTTTCTCCGACCGTTCCAGCCTGGAGATTTTCTTCAACCATGGTCAGGAAGCCGTGACAACAAGAATCTACGACACAGAAAATTCTCTCCTCCTCTCCTGTGACCGTGATCTTGACTGCACGCTTGGCGACATGAATGCAATTGAATTTGACTACTCTCAAATCCTGTAATCTGATGGCAGAAAAAAGATTATCCGCGAAGGATAATCCTTTTTTCATGATTTTTGCCAATGTCATTCGGTTAACGGGATAAAATAACGATTCGACTTCATCTTCAATCAA
>JBJEFF010000148.1:0-6575 GCA_051873775.1 Allobaculum sp.
TCTATTCCAAACACCACTTAGTAAACGAGAAAGTTCGTTAACTTAATGACATTGAACTTAGAACAGAAAAAATTACTGGAAATAACAGGTTTCCAGTACAATAAGGTTGTTTGAACAGATTCGTTTTATGTTCGAAAAGGGGCAACCACTGTTCTTTGTGTTTGAACTGAAAGTTTGAATAAGAATGATGAAAAAATACTGATGGTCATCACCATCATTAGCGCCTCGACGGATTATCCTCGTGGCGCTTATTTGTTTTTTAAAAGGAGATAGAAAAAATTATGGGAAGATATTTCGGAACGGATGGGGTTAGAGGCCGTGCCAATGAACAACTTACACTTGATATGGCGGTACGGATCGGCCAGTGGCTTGGCTGGTACTACTCCAAGTCCAAACCGCATGCCAAGATTCTGATCGGTCGTGATACAAGATTATCCGGATCGATGTTTGAACTCGGTCTGGCAGGGGGTGCCGTCAGCACTGGTGCCAATGTTTATCTGCTTGGCATCTGCCCGACACCGGCGATTTCTTATTTAGTCAGCGAAGAAGATTTTGACTGCGGAATTATGGTTTCCGCATCACATAACCCGTTCTATGACAACGGAATTAAAGTGTTCAACCATGAAGGAATCAAGATGCCGGAAGAAATCCTGCAGCAGATTGAAGACTATATGGACGGCTTAACGGAAATCGAACTGGCAACCGGAGAAAAAGTCGGCGAGTATTTCGACTGGGAAACCGGACTGGAACTGTATATTTCGTGGCTGAAGAAAACGAATCCGGTGGATTTAACCGGTATGCATATCGCCGTAGACCTTGCGAACGGTTCGGCATGCTCCACAGCAGTTGAAACGCTCGATGCGCTTGGCGCAACTGTCGATGCGATCAACGCCACTCCTAATGGCGTCAATATCAACCTCAAATCCGGATCCACTCATCCCGAAGGGCTACAGAGATATGTCAAGGAAAACCAGTGCGATATCGGACTTGCCTTTGACGGAGATGCGGACCGTCTGATTGCGGTCGATTCCGATGGCCGCCTGATTAACGGAGACTATATTCTTTATATTCTCGGCAACCACATGGCAAACCACGCCAAACTGCCAAGCAACATCGTGGTAACGACTGTCATGGCTAACCTTGGTTTATATAAAGCATTCACAAAAAAGAAGATTGACTATATCCAGACTCCGGTAGGCGATAAGTATGTTCTCGAAGAAATGATGAAAAACAACTACTGGCTTGGCGGCGAACAGTCCGGCCATATCATTTTCCTCGAAGACGAAGTCACCGGTGATGGCCTCTTTACCGCTTTGCGTCTGTTGCAGGCCATGAAGGAAACAGGCAAGACGGTACAGGAACTATCTGCCGGTCTCTACATTTATCCGCAGCTTCTTGAAAACGTGGAAGTCAAGGATAAGAATATCGTTCTCGAGGACCAGGAAATTCAGGAAAAAATTGACGAAGTTGCCGCATTCCTCGGTGATGACGGACGCATTCTCGTCCGCCCGAGCGGTACCGAACCACTGATCCGTGTCATGGTCGAAGCCGCAACGCAGAAACTGTGTGAAGACTGTGTTCATATGGTAACTGACCTGATCGTTGAAAAAGGCTATGCTGCCTAAGGCAGAGAAAAGCGCAAAGAGCAGGAATCTTAAAATATCCTTTCGTTGCTCGAGTTTTAGCCTGCCTTTAATAAATTGGTTATAATTAAATCAAGTAAAGTATCCGAATTTAACCTATAATTTAAGGATAGTAATGATTTGAAATTGGCGGTTTCAGCAGGGAAAGATACAGAAACCGCAAAGGAGATTCACATGAAAAGAATGATCAACATCGTTGAAGATGAAAAAGACATTAATAATCTAGTTGCTCAATATCTTCGTAAAGAAGGATACGATGTTAATTCGTATTACACCTATGAAGAAGCAAGTGCCCACACGGAAGATGACGTGCACCTCTGGATCCTCGATATCATGCTCGATGATAAATCCGGTTTCGATCTGCTTGAAGAAATCCGGCAGAGCAATGCCGATACACCGATTATCTTCATGTCGGCACGCGATAAGGAATTCGACCGCATCATCGGTCTGGAAAAAGGGTGTGATGACTACATCACCAAACCATTCTCTCCGAAAGAACTCGTACTGCGTGTTAACAATCTGATTAAACGCGCATATAAAGATACAAATAACCGCATCTTTATTGACGGTTATGAACTGGATGAAGAACAGCGCAAAGTCTATTCCGATCAGGAGGAAATTGAACTGACCACGAAAGAATTTGACTTGCTGATGATGTTTATCAAAAACAAGGGATTTGCGTTCTCCCGTGACAAGATCCTCGAAAATGTCTGGGACGAAAACTACTTCGGAAGCGACCGTGTCGTGGATGATACATTACGCCGTCTGCGCAAGAAACTGCCGAAGCTGAATATCCATACTATTTACGGTTATGGATACCGTCTTGGATAGGATAGATTATGAAACTCCCTTTTCAGAATACATTCCGTAAACTGACACTCACCCAGCAGATCATGTTTCTGATCCTGGTCATGATCGTATTTCTGATGCTGTTTTTCTCGCTGTTTCTGACGGGAAATATCAGTGATACCATTGCTCAGCAGGTTTATACAAATCTTGAAGACAAGCAGAACCCGATCATCAATGCGATTGATTCAGGCAAGGACCCGGTTACCGATCATGAACTGTTCGGCTACATTGCATCCGATGCCCGCATTTCCACACTGGTGGTTACAGATCAGACCGCAGATATCGTCTGTGCGATGAAAGATTTCAATCCGCAGCGCGAAGTGTTTGCGAATGAACTCGTCGGTGAAGCGCGTGAAATGATGTTTACGGATTCCCAGCCTGTTGCGCGCACGATTGTCAGCAACGGTGAGCCGTATTACTGCCGTTTTGTTCCGATTGAAAACCATGGCGTTCCGTCGGTTGTCGTCTCCTTTATGGATGACAGCTATGCTCAGGAACTGAGGACCACGCTGATGGATTCGACGATATACGTCATCGTCATCGTCTTCTTTATGCTACTGATCATCCTGCTGATGTGGGTGTTCCAGATCATACGACCGCTGAATCAGATCAAGTCGTATATCACGCAGATCAAGGAAGGCAAGGAAGTCGATCTTTACATCAACCGCGATGACGAGATCGGTGACGTTGCCAAGGAACTGCGGACACTGACCGCTGAACTGGCGAAGCAGGAAAAAGCCAAGGAAGAAATGATTCATAACATTTCTCACGATCTGAAAACACCGATTGCGACGATCAAGTCGTATTCTGAGTCGATCAAAGACGGAATCTATCCGTACGGAGATCTGGAAAGCAGTGTCGATGTCATTCTCGATAATGCGAAACGTCTGGAAGACAAAGTTCATTCACTGCTGTACATGAACCGTGTCGAATATCTGGTATCTTCTGATGCTGAAGGCGTCACAACCAATATGAAAGATGTGGTCGAAGAAGTCGTGCTCAATGCCAAGGTGATCCGTCCGGAAATCAATTTAATCACAGATGTCGAAGAAGTTTATTTTGACGGTCTCTTTGAATCGTGGCGTGTCTGTGTGGAAAACATCCTGCAGAATGCGTTCCGTTATGCGAAAACCTATATCAAGATCGAAGTCCATGAAAATGAACTGTGCATTTCTAATGATGGTCCGAAAATGGATGAAAGCCGGATTGATTCGCTGTTCAAACCATTCATTATGGGTGAAGGCGGAAAATTCGGATTAGGTCTTTCGATCGTGTCCAAAGTTGTTGCCGCCAACAACTACAAAGTACAAGGTATGAATACCGAAGACGGTGTTGCATTCCGCATCTATCGTGAAGTTGAAGAGAAGAAATCGGGCAGCCGTTTCAAAAACGGCTCGATGTCCCTCAATGTTCCGCACTGGAACTCTTCGCGTAAAATGCGTGAAGCAAACAAGGACAATAAGCAGGACGATAATCCTGAATCGCCGGAAACTGAAAATAAACATAGTTCGAGGCGCTAGACAGAAAATCTGTTCAAGATATACGGACAGGATTTATGCCCCTGGGGGCATGAATCCTGTTTTTTTAATGTAAAAGGTCTCTGAACATGGTTTAATAGGAAGTAGAGAAAACTATAGGATCAGGAGGATTTCCTACCATGAAAATTGCAACTATTGGCAGTGGATTCATTGTCGACTTAATGTACAAATCCATCGAAGACATTAAAGATATCGAACCAGTTGCGGTGTATTCCCGCACCATGGAAAAAGCAACGGCGTTTGCAGATAAACATCATGTTGAACGGGCATATGACAGCCTCGATGAAATGTTTGCCGAGCCTGACATTGATACGATCTACATTGCTTCTCCGAATTCTCTTCATTATCCGCAGGCTAAAAAAGCCCTTCTGGCAAAAAAGAATGTCATTTTAGAAAAGCCTTTTACTCCTAATCTTGATCAGACGGAAGAACTGTTCCGGATCGCTGAAGAAAATGGCGTCATGATTTTTGAAGCCATCACGAACATTCATACTGCGAACTACCGTCTGCTTAAAGAAAACCTTGATAAAGCAGGCGTCATCCGTCAGGGGATTTTCAACTTCTCCCAATATTCCCGCCGTTATGAAAAGTACATGGACCATGTGGTGGAAAATGTCTTTGATCCGAAAATGGATGGCGGTGCACTGATGGATATCAACATCTACAACATTCACCTTGCAGTCGGCCTTTTCGGAGCGCCAGACGCTGTGCAATACTATCCACTGCTTGGCTGGAACGGAATTGATACTTCCGGAGTTCTCGTTATGCAGTATCCGGATAAAATCATCACTTGCATCGGTTCGAAAGACAGTTCTTCTGATTATTTTGCCTATATCCAGGGTGAACACGGTACATTTAAAATTGATGAAGGATCAACCGGGCGTATGCATAATATTGTCTTTATCCCGCCTCTTCAGGAAAATCAGGAAACAGACAGCGAACATATCTCGATCGATCAGGGCTTGCATATGAGTTATGAATTCATGGACTTCTCAGTCATTGTTTCAGAGCAGAATCATGAATTGTACGAGAAATATAAAGAGCACACTTTAAAAGTAGCCCGCATTCTTGAAGAAGCAAAAATGCAGCGAAATGCGCTGGCATTAAGCCAGAACATTAAACTTTAATAGAATTGAAAACTGATTTAAATGCGTCCTGACTCTTTCCAAACAAGGAGTCAGGACTTTTTGATGGAATAAAGAAGGCATAGTATTCTTCAGGCGCAGATCATACGGTCACAAATTGAAGGAACATCGCCTGCAAATACGAATTTTTTGTCTTTCGGGCTTATTTGACGGTAATACACTAGAATGCTCATAATAAAGCAAATTGAAGAAGCATAAAAAACTGGCGAAAATTAGAAACCAGAAAGGACATTCCTCATGATTAAACAAAACTTACATACCCACTCATGTTATGACGACGGAAAAGACACGATTGAACAGATGGTCCAGGCAGCGGTTGATCAGCACTTTACCATTCTTGGATTCTCCGGTCATGCCTATAATCCGGTAGACGACGGAAGTATGAGCGTAGAGAACACGATGAAATACTTAAACGATGTTCGAGACGCCAAAGCTCACGCCCCTCAAGGGTTAAACATTTATTTAGGGATTGAAGAAGATAGTCTGAATCCAATTGACCATCCCGAAAATTATGATTATGTCATCGGCAGCATTCATTATCTGCAACCGGATGGTAAAGCCTGCCCGGTCGATTATTCCAAAGACCGTTTTGATCTTTTGCTTAAAGAAGGTTACGGCAATGATATTCATGCACTGGCTAAAGATTATTTCAGTGCAATGGAAAAACAGGCGGAAAATGACCGCATGCAGATTGTCGGCCATATTGATCTCATCGCTAAATATAATGAAGATGAATCGTACTATCGTTTTGCGGATCCGGTAATCAACGGATATGCCAAAAAAGCGATTGAAAAGTTGGCAAATGCCGGAAAAATTTTTGAAATGAATACCGGGGCGATTTCAAGAGGCTATCGGAAAACACCTTATCCATCTTTTGAAATTCTGAAGATGATCAAAGAAGTTAACGGGCGCATTCTCATTAATACAGATTGCCATAACAGAGAAAATCTCGATTTAGGAATGCAGACATGCATTGATCTGGCAAAGCAGGCAGGGTTTAAAACACTCGAAATGTTTAACGGAAAAACCTTCGAGGCAAAACCGATCGAAGAATTCATGCCATGAATAAGAGTACGACTTTTAAAAATCTGATCTGGATGAATAAAAACCAGGAGTAAGTAGCGAAAGAGTAAATGAAACGGAAATCGGGAAAAGCCAGGTGCTAAACAAAACGAGAACAGTCGCATTTACTCTTTCAATTTATCTGGAAAATTTGCCGAAAAAAATTTTTAATAAATGTGCTTGCATTCAATAGGGGACAGAGTTAGTATAGTCAAGCACTTCAAAAAAACGGCACTCGCCGCAGGGTGCATTGTTCATCAAAAATCAATTGATTCGAAAACAATTTAAAAAAATTTAAATTTGTGCTTGACCGGATGATTTCCAGATGATATATTAAA
>JBJEFF010000149.1:0-29625 GCA_051873775.1 Allobaculum sp.
GTCAAGAAGAATGTAATTTAAGAATGTTTTAATAGAACAGAAGCATACAATACACAAATAGAGTGACGAAGATGTACGAAATTTGAATTGTTCGTATGTTAAGATATTTAAAGCATTTTTGAACTCATGAGGTAGAAGACATGAAAAGATACTCGAACTATCAATCAAAGACAGTGACTGTTCTGTCATGGCTCTTTGTCATTATATTAATTGCGGCCATCGGCTATGTCGGCTATGAGGCATTCCGTCTTGGCATTTTCTCGACCATGCAGCTGTTAATCGGCTATGGCGTGCTTGCGCTTGTACTCGTCCTTTTCTGCTGCCTGCTGATTAAACGTTACTATCACCAGTGGGTAAAAGGCGTAGTGATGGTTCTTTCTCTCGCAATCAGCTGCGTATGCGGTCTTGGCGGATACTACCTCCAGACCACAGGTGATTTCTTTGCGTCCATCACGATAACGGACAGCAATCCGCTCACAAACAAAAACGATCCGAATGCGGCGGTCATCAATTCGGCTGATGTGCTCAATCAGATGGCGATGACGGTCACCACCTATGCGATGCAGGGCAGCAATATTCATTCTCCCAGCGAGCTCAATGGTCAGGTTGTCGGAGTGGTCAGCGCTCTGGATGAACAGGGAACCAACGGAGCCCTTGGCCAGCTCTATGCATCCGGCGTGCAGCTGCAGCTTCAGCAGTATGACAACGCGTACGCATTAGTTGATGCCTTATATAACAATGAAGTTGCAGCAATTATTTTCCCCGAACAGTTCCATGAAGAACTGCTCGATGCAGCCAACGACTTTAACCAGTACAATGCCCTGACCACCTTCACCAATGTGGTGGATCAGTATATTTATTACGAACCTGTACCGGAAGAAATGAAAAACCCGGCTGACGAAGTTCCGGATATCACCAAAGATCCGTTCACCATCCTGATTTCCGGTTCGGACAGCTACGGAAACCTGTCCGTCACCAGCCGTTCCGACGTGAACATGCTTGTGAGCGTCAATCCGGTATCGCATCAGGTTCTGATGGTTTCTCTGCCGCGTGATTCCTATATCCCGTTCTCCTGCAAGAAAAACCAGACGGCATGTGCTGCAGTTGCCGGTCAGAATGATAAACTGACCCACAGCGGTATGTATGGCATCGGGACAACTGAATCCACAATTGAAGACTATCTCGGAGTCGAGATCAACTATACGGTACGCGTTAACTTCTCTTCCTTAATCAACATCGTCGATGCGATCGGCGGTATTGATGTTGAAGTTGAACCGGGACTTGAAGTTGAAACCTTCTATGCCAATGGTACAGAAGGCGTTCATGCCGGTACGAACCATCTCGAAGGTGAACGCGCTCTTGCCTTTGCGCGTGAACGTCATGCCTATTTATCCGGTGACAACCAGCGTGTCATCAACCAGCAGCTCGTTTTAAAAGCACTGCTGCAGAAAATGATGTCGCCGACGATGGTTGTTAACTATCCGAACTTTATCCGCGCTTTATCTACCGCATTTACAACCAATATGCCGGGATCGCAGATCAAGCAGCTGATCGGTCTGGAAATCTCTTCTTTCCCAGACTGGAATATTCAGAGCTATGCCCTGAGCGGTGATTCCGATACGCTCTTCTGTCCGTCTATGGGTGTGAACGCATCAGTTCTGATCAACTATGAAAATACTGTCATTACCGCAAAAGAACTGCTTCAGGATCTTCTTGCAGGTGAGACGATCGACACCACAAGCCTGAATAGCGAGGCTGCCGAACCGAGCACGGAAACTCCGGAAACAACAGATCCGAATGCCGGACAGGGTACGGAAGAATATCCGATCGAAAATCAGTATCCGGTCTATGACTACACTTATGGTCAGGATCAGGATCAGAACTTTGTCGAAGAACCGGGCTATGAAGACCCCGGCTATTATGATCCGGGTTACGAAGATCCGGGCTACTATGAAGGCTAGCCGTCCTTCGAAAACTGCAATTTAAACTGATTACACAATATCGGTCTCCTCCGCGTATGCCGCAGGGGACCTTTTTTGACGGAAAAAAGATCTCAGTTCAGGATGAATCCAAAACGGAGAATTTAAAAATTCGGGATTTTCGTGTGATTGTGACAAATGTCAATTTATCCCTGACGGTCCATGTGATAATTTTTATTATTGGTAAGCAGTCACTGTTTTGAGCAGACCGCTCATTTATAAATGCCGCTAAAAGAAGAGGGAAAGCGCCGGAATGATGATGTTTAAGGCTTTATTTCCGGTGCTCAGTACGGACAGGAAACAGTGATTACGGATACCAGAACAAGTGAAAATAAAGGTAGATCAACATAGAGAGCGATAAAGGAAAGATATGAAGAAAAAACAGAAGCTGTTTCTGTGGACGCTGATTCTCTGTGCGGGCATCATCAGTCTGTCTATCCGTTTCGGGAATCTTTTTGCGATTGAACAGACAGGCAGGACTTTCGGCGTCACTTACATGACAATGAACAATCCATTCTATCCGGTTCTTCATAACGAACTGATCAAGTCTGTCGAAGGAAACGGGGATACTCTGATTCTGAGGGATCCGCTGCTCGATGATCAGAAACAGATTGAACAGGTTGAAGAATTTATTGAACGGAAAGTGGATGGCATTTTTATCAATCCGGTCAATTCGCAGACAATTGTACCGGTCCTGAAAAAAGCAGCGGATCAGGGCATCCCTGTCATTGTGGTGGACTGCCCGGTCGATGAAAGTGCCGGCGCCATCACCCAGATTTACTCCGATAACTATAATGCCGGCGTTCTCTGCGCCCTGGATTTAGTTGAAAATCATAAGGGCGGCAACATTCTTCTGCTCAAGCATTCCGATGCCGTCAGCGCTTCACAGCGGATTGCCGGTTTTACGGATACGATCAAAGCTCATCCGGAATTTGCGATTGTGAATGAACGCGAATGTTACGGGCAGACCGAACAGGCAATGCCGGTTGTGCTCGATATGCTCGAAGAAACACCGGATGCCGATTTTATTATGTGTCTGAATGACCCAAGTGCCATTGGTGCCGTGGCAGCACTAGAATATCTCGAACGTGAGGACATTAAAGTATACGGTGTGGATGGAATGCCGGAATTTAAATCCCTGCTTGCGAGTGCGAGCAGTGCGGAAGGAACCGCCGTACAGTCTCCGTATACGATGGCAAGACAGTCCGCGAAAAGTATGTATGACTATTTCGAGGGTAAGCGAGTCGAAAAGGAAATCATCATTCCAGTTGAATTTCTGAACCGTAGAAATGCGGATAAAAATGATCTGAGGTCCTGGCAATGAGAAAACTGACGGATTTAAATACCATTTCGACACTGCGCAATGTGATGATCGGACTGAATTATTTCATTGTCATGTTTTTTGCGAGCGTGAATCTGCTCGTTTCCCGCTATGTGATCGGTCACGAGAACAGTCATGCCTTTCTTGAATTACTGGAATCCATCCCGAAAAATCCTCTGAGCGTATTCTGGGTGTGCTTTGTTGCCTATGCGCTGCTCGCCACACTGATTCTTTCCCGCGTTGTGGCAGAAATTCCAGGAAAAAAGGCGAATTATGCGGCGATTATTCTGGAAATCGCGCTGGCTTTTGTGATCAGCTGGGAACTCAATCTTGTCTATCCGGGACTCTATCTGCTTGTGTTCTCGGACTGCCTGTTTCATATGCGCCGTGAAAAGAAATCCATTAACTATACCGTGATGATCGTTCTGGTTCTGCTTTATTTTGTGTCCAACTATTACGTGATTTCCTTTTTTATGCCAATCACGGATCCGATGGCTTATTTCTCCATTCTCCCTAAGGAATTCAGCGTGCTTCTCGTACTGATCAAGAATGTGCTCGAAGTCGCCAATTTACTGATGTTTGTCGCCTATCTATCCCTGTACATTACGCATCAGACGGTTGAAAACGAAAGTATTGCCCAGGAGCTCGACATGATTAATCAGGTCAATAAAGAACTGCGTAATTATGCGGCAGTTACGGAGCGGATCGGGGAGAATAACGAACGTAAGCGTCTGGCAAGAGAAATTCACGATACGCTCGGACATGCACTGACCGGTATTGCGGCTGGTGTGGATGCGACGCTCATTATTATCGATAAATCCCCGGATCTGGCCAAAAAACAGCTGGAACTCGTCAGTCAGGTTGTTCGTGAAGGCATCCGGGATGTCCGGAACTCCCTCAATAAGCTCCGTCCGGGCGCACTGGAAAATTCCGGTTTAAAAGGAGCTTTACAGAAAATGATCAGCGAGTTTGCCGGCTTAAGCGAAGGGCTGACAATCGATCTCGATTATGAGGCTGATCAGGTCAATTTTGAAGTGGCCAAAGAAGATGCGCTGTTCCGTGTCGTTCAGGAAAGCCTGACAAATTCCATACGGCACGGGCTGGCTTCTCATGTATATATTCGGTTGTATGTCGAAGAGAATACCCTTCGTATTCTGGTGGAAGATAATGGCACAGGCTGCCAGACGATTAAGCCTGGCTATGGTCTTATTCAGATGAAGGAACGGATTGCGGCCTTGCACGGTTCGGTAGAGTTTGATGGATCACATGGATTTACAACATCCATCGTTGTCCCATTACAGATAGGAGAACGTCAATGATAAAAGTAGTAATAGCCGATGATCAGGCTTTAATCCATGATTCTTTAAAAATAGTTTTATCCATGGATCCGGAAATCGAGGTAGTCGGAACCGCGGAAAACGGGCTTCAGGTTCTCGATATTCTGAAAAAGAAACCGGTCGATGTCATTCTGATGGATATCCGCATGCCGAAAATGGATGGTGTCCTTGCGACCAAGCTCGTCAAGAAAGACTATCCGCAGACGAAAGTCATCGTTCTGACCACATTTGACGATGATGATTTTGTATTCTCGGCATTACGCTACGGGGCTTCCGGCTATCTGCTCAAAGGGGTCAGTATGGATGAACTTGCGGCATCCATTAAAACGGTCTATTCGGGCGGTGCCATGATTAATCCCGATATCGCGGCTAAAGTCTTTGCGCTGTTCAATAACCATCTTGACGAAGAAAGTATTATTTCTGTACGCGAGGACGCCGAACAGGAAATTTCCCATACAGAATGGAAAGTCATCCAGCAGGTGGGCAAAGGCATGTCGAACCGCGAGATTTCCATGACGTTATATCTGTCGGAAGGGACAGTCCGAAACTATCTTTCGAGCATTTTAAGCAAGCTCTGTCTGCGTGACCGGACTCAGCTTGCGATTTGGGCAGTCGAAAACCGCAAGCGGATTAAAGAGCTTGCGCGTGATGAATAGAAACTGAAGGAAAAGAAAGGGTAGAGGCGGATGAAGAATATTTTTTCGCATCTCAAAGAGAATATCTCCCGGTCCAATAATCACCGGGTCGTCATGGGGATCAGTGTTTTTATCCTGATTGCGCTGATTCTCTGTCAGTTGCGCACCTGTCTGCCCTCGTCCAAGGTGCTTCATCTCGGAATCTTTTCCGGCAGTAACTGGGATGTCCCCGAATCAAGTACCTATGAAGTCGTCGATGAGGTGATTGCACGGTTTGAAGAGAGTCATCCGGGCATGAAGGTAGAATATACGAGCGGAATTGTGAAAGACGATTATTCGACGTGGTTGTCCGATCAGATTGTCCGCGGCAGTCTGCCGGATGTTTTCATGATTCTCGATGAAGATTTCAATATGCTTGCCAGTCTTGGTGCACTGAAAGATCTTGATTCGTATATCAGTAAGGATCCGACAGTTGACCTCGCAGACTACTACGAAAATGCGTGGCTTGCCGGTCAGTATGAGAGTGATCAGTATGCCCTGCCTTATCAGAGCAATCTGCGGCTGATGTTTGTGAATACGACACTGCTTGAAAAAGAGAATATCCCCCTGCCGGACTGGGACTGGACGCTCGATGATTTTGCGAAAATCTGTGAGCAGGTGACCAGAGATACGGATAATGACGGCACGGTGGATCAGTGCGGATTTGCGAATTACACCTGGGAAGATATGATCCAGGCATACGGCATTCAGATTTTCGAAGGAAATGGAACGAAGGCAAATATTAATAATGATTCAGTCCGGCAGGCTCTGCGCAATATGCAGGAACTGCGGGAATATGATCAGGCTTTCTATCCGTTTACCGATACTACCGGATTTGATTCGGGCAAAGTGGCTTTTGCGCCGATGAGCTATGCGGAATATAAAACCTATAATCCTTATCCGTGGAAAGTCAGAAAGTATTCCAGTTTTAACTGGTCTGTTCTGCCGATGCCTGCTTCTCAATCCGGTGGTTCGAGTGCCAATCTCGATTCGCTGATGATGGGGATTTCTTCGACGACTGACCACCCGAATGAAGCATGGCAGTTATTAAAGCTGTTTGTCCAGGATGAAGAAACTCAGCAGAGTGTCGTGGACAAGACCGGAGGGCTTTCGCCGCTGCGTAATTTTTCCGATTCAACGAATCAGTTTGAAGAACAGGAAGCTGCGCAGGATCTGGCCGGACTGCTTGACTATGCGATCGAGAATTCCACCTGCAAGGTACGATTTAAAAAGTATGAGGATGCGATGGATCTGCTCGACAACAGCATGAATGAGATCATGAACGGAAACGGGGATATTGGTCTGCAGCTGCTTGAACTTGAGCGCCGTATCAATGACTATCTGCGTAACTGACTCGGAGATGTCTTATATCCCGCGACAGAAGGTCATAGAGAAGCGGAAGTGCGATTGCGTTTAGAAAGAACTCACCATCATTGAAAAGATAAAACATAAATATAATTTTTGAAAAATCCTGTCTGAAACGGACAGGATTTTTTGCTGGCTGAATATAGCCCGGTGTATACAGACCGCACAGATCCGTCAAATGACAAATGTCATAGGAGGTTGTGAATTATTGAGCACCGTCAGTGACATCTGACACATCAAAAGAGAAAGCCCTTTTCATAGAATAACAGCGTAAGAAGGGAGAAAAAAGCCTATGAAATACGTAGTTCTAGTCAGTCACGGACAGTTCGCACCGGGACTGAAAAATGCATTAGGAATGTTAGCAGGAGACCGAAAGGATCTGATCGCATGCGGTCTTGAAGATGGAAAGAGCGCAGATCAGTTTGCGGTTGAATTCAGCGAAGCCATTTCCGGTATCACCGAAGACGATGAAATCCTCATGCTTGCGGACATTATCGGAGGTTCGCCATTAACCACCGCCGCAAATGTAATTGTGGAAAAAGGACTTGGTGCCAATACTCGCGCCGTTGGCGGTATGAACCTGCCGCTTGCCTTAACCGCATTACTCATGAAGGATGCCATGGACCTCGACACCCTGAAAGAAAGCATTCAGCTTGAAGCAAAAGAGGCGTTACGTGAATTTGTCTTCGCCGGTGATGTCGAAGACGAAGATGAAGTTTAATCCTAAAAACTAAACACCTCAAAAAAATCAGAAAAACGTTCAGTGAAAGCAGGAATCCCAAAGAGAAGAGAATCTCACAACAAACCAGAAAACAGAAACCAAGCGTGAAGCCAGACGCTGTATTCCTGATCTGCTGAACAGAAGTAACTGCACTAAAGAGCCAAAAGAAACCCGAAGGGTTGATAAAGGAGAACAAGATGAGCGTTTCATTCTTACGTGTTGATGACCGTATGATTCACGGTCAGACTTGCACTCGCTGGGCAAAAGAGTATCCATGCGATGGCATCATTGCGGTAAACGACAAAGCAGCCGCAAATCCGGTTTTAAAAAATGCATACAAAGCTGCTTCCGGAAAGAAGACTTTTGTATGGGGTGTTGATGAATTCATCAAGAAGAGCCAGAAAGTTCTCGACTCCGATACCCAGTATTTCGTGATCACGAAAAACCCGGTCGATATGGGAAAAATCCTCGTTGAAGCTGGTTTCAAATCCGGCATCAGCAAACTCATCATCGGTCCGTGCAACGACCGTCCGAATGCGGTAAAACTCGGAAACAACCAGTCCATCACTCAGGAAGAAGCAGATGCTCTGGAAAAAATCAGCAAAGCTGGTTACGACGTGAGATTCCAGCTGCTGCCTGATGTTTCCATCGGCGGATGGAACGACTTCAAAGGACGCTTCGGCTACTAGTCCCCGGGAACTACCTGTAACAAAAACGGTAGATCGCACCTACACATAGAAAAAGAACAAGTCAGAAAACAAGCAAGAAAGATGTAACGAATTTGCACAAATACACTTCAGAAAGAGGAATTTTACATTATGGAAATTAGTTGGCTGCAGGCGGCGATTATCGGCGTATTTGCCTGCTTATCGAGTATGCCCGGTATGGGTGGTACTGCGTTTGGTAACTACACATTAGGCCGACCATTAATCGGTGGTCTGGTGTGCGGAATTGTTTTAGGAGACGTTGCATGCGGCGTTCTGGTCGGCGTTGCCATGCAGATTGTCTACATCGCCTTAGTTACACCGGGCGGAACCGTTTCTGCCGATGTCCGTGCCGTATCCTACATCGGTGTTCCACTTGCAATGATCGCTTTAAAATCCTACGGTCTGTCCCCTGAATCTGCAGATGGTCAGGCTCTTGCCACTTCATTCGGAACAATGGTTGGTACTTTAGGTACAGTTCTGTTTTACGGAACAGCAACCATGAACCTAGTATGGCAGCACATTGGATGGAGTGCTGTCGACAAAGGGGATTTCGACAAGCTCTACCTCGTTGATATGGTTTATCCTTGGATCTCCCACATCCTGTTCTCATTCTTGCCAACACTGATCATGGTTAAAATGGGTGCTCCGATGGTTGATATGATCAAGACTTACCTGCCAATGGATGGCCTTGCAATGAAAACTCTGTTCACCGTCGGTTCCTTATTACCTTGCGTCGGAATTGCAATTCTGCTCAAACAGATTGTCACCAAAGCTCTGGACTTCATTCCGTTCTTCTTTGGTTTCACACTCGCTGCTTCTTTAGGAATCAACTTAGTCAGCGCAACTGTAATCGCAGGTATGTTTGCCTACATTAACTATCGAATTAAGATGCTTTCTCTTCAAAGAGCAACAGCTTCTGCTGCTGTAGTCATGGATGAAGAGGAAGAGGAGGATATCTAGGATGGAAAAGAAAATTTCCAAAAAGGCGCTTTCCAAGGCCTTTATCAACTGGTACTACGGACATTTAACCTGCTTCTCACAGGAACACATGCAGACATTCGGATACATGGTATCCATGCTGCCGATCATCCGCGACTTATATCCTGATGATAAAGATCAGCAGATGAATGCATTAAGCACATATCGTACATTCTTCAATACTGAACCTCAGTTAGGTACAGTCATCGTCGGTATCACCGCAGGTCTTGAAGAAGCCCGCGCAAACGGTCAGGAAGACGTGGATGATGAAACGATCAACTCCCTGCGTGCCGGCTTAATGGGACCGATCGCCGGTATCGGTGACTCCCTGGTTGTCGGAACACTGATTCCGATTCTGTTAGGTATCGCATTGGGTATGTCTACCGGAGGCAGCCCGATCGGCGCAATCTTCTACATCATCGTCTGGAACGTACTCGCATTCCTCGGTATGCGCATGCTGTTCTTCAAAGGATATGAAATGGGTGGTAAAGCAGTTGACTTCCTCGTCGGCCCGCAGGGTGAGGCTTTACGTGAATCCATCACCATGCTTGGCGGTATCGTTATCGGTGCGGTTGCAGCAAGCTGGGTTTCCGTTAAAACCGCGTTCACAATGACCGCCGCAGGTGCGGATGAACCATTCCTCGTATTACAGAAGACATTAGATGGTGTTTATCCTGGCTTCTTAACGGCTGCCTGCATCATGTTGTGCTGGTGGCTGATGGCGAAAAAGAAAATGTCGCCTCTTAAAGTGATGCTCTTACTCGTTGTCATCGCATTCATCGGCGTAGTCGTCGGATTCTTCGATCCGGGTCTGAACTACTAGTCGTAAAAGACAGCGAAGTAAAACAATAGATCAAAGATCATCAGATCAGAAGATCAGTAACTCAGCAAAGTCAGATATTTAATCCTGAGCTATTCCAGTGATTGTGGAGGACATATGAAAAGTTTGACGAATCAGCAGATTAAGAATCAGTTTGCATTGCAGACTACACTATATAACCGCCTGAAAAAATGGCTGCAGGTGGCAATGGTTCTTTCTTCCTTCTTTATCAGCATTGCAGTTTTTCTGAAGCAGGAACCAGTGATTTTCTGGCCGGCATGCATTCTGCTTGCCTGTACGATGATTGCGATGGTCATCATCGGGCTAGCTCTGAAACGGGGTAAGGACAATCTCGACAAACTGCTCATCCTTCTCGATCAGCAGATCGAACAGGCTTGAGTATCCGATACTAGAACGTATAAATAGGCAAAAGGCGTGAGCAGAATGAATTGCTCACGCCTTTTGCTTCACAGAGCGCACTTCTATACGGGAATACACGAATAGAAGTGTGCTCTTGTTTGTATCTGCCCTATAAATTGGAAGTTGTCACTCTGATAATTCATTCGCATTGTAATCAATGTTGGCAAGTTTTGCTTGCTTTGTTAAATCCTTTGTTTGAATTGTGTAATTCTTTCCGTCTTTTATAAAGTGTGTACCACATTGACGAAACTCAAAATTGACCTTTTTCCGAATACATTGCTCTCGAATATCCAATACCCAGTCGTAATTAAGAGGGCGTGCGTTTCTGTCCGACTCGCCGCCAACCACAACAAGGTCTATGCCGGCAAGATAATTTTCTATGCTAATTGATTCAATTAAAGGCTGTGCGGTAATGCACTTATGTTTTATGGGCAAATCCTTGAATACACTAAGTTTATAATCCACATTTTTCTGATTTTCTATGGTGCAACAGACTACAACATTTTCATATCCGTTGCCCCAATCATCGGGAATGCAATCCATAAATCGGTCTATTCGTTTTGTGAGAAAAAGGAAAGTGCAATCCTGCCGCAGCCTTATCATTTGCCAGCAATCGTTACGCCAATCGTCGGCTTCTTCAATGAGGAAATCAGAAGAAAAGCATAGATAAACCAGTCCTGATTTCATCTTGTATTCGCCGTTTTTCTTTTTCTCTATGGGCTTAGCAAAATCTTTTGTCTTTACGATATCAGCCGTATTGACACCACGCTTTGCATCACCCTTATGTATGTAACAGTATAAGCAGCCTTCGCTGCATTTGCGGCAACCTCGCCACGGGTCCCATCTTGCCATTTCTAAAACCTCGTTTTTTTAATTGTATAGAATACTCATATCAACAACTACATGTCTAACCGGCAAATTTCGATTTGAAGCGCAGGACGCTTCCTCCCCCCCAATGTGTTACCAATGTCGCGATAAACCAGAACATTGACGCTCGAGAACGCAGTTCGGCGTAATCGATAAACAACGATTTACTTGCCTTTTTATTCCCGTATTATCACATGACCATATGGAATGCAATAACATCTACGGCAGAGCAATTTACTGTGGATGTTAACTGTCTTATGAATGCCGTGCCTTCCCTGGGAAGTCTTTTTGCGTCCGGAAAAACAGAAAGCCCCCAGCACATAATCGCTGGGGGCTGAAAGTTTAAATGATGATTCATCCTCAGTTCTGTAAAGCCTGATGGATAAGTTTGACGTAGAACATGTTGCCATAGTCATAGCGCCAGCCTCCGTTTGCTTCAACGGCAATTGGATTCGGGTAAGTCACGATACGGCCATTGGAATGAATTCTGGCAAATTCCTCGGCAAGCTCCTGGGTATGTACACCTCCGTTTTCGGCAACGAAATCGAGATAGCCGATGCCGTAGTTATACGCCTGATAGACGGCATCCTGATCGACACCGAGTTCGGCAGCGCGTTCGAGCAGGCTTTTATAGTAGCTCACACCCTGTTCGATCGAATCATCGACTCCGAGTGAATTAGGCGGAAGACCGGCGGATTCGCTCGACTGGAAAACATCTTCGCTCTGACCGTTTGATTCCACTTCGACGATCGCATGAAGTTCATCGAGATGGTCGCGGATATCGTACTGGAGGGCAACCGATTCAATACGCTGATTCAGTTCAACGGGAGTTAAGCCGTGAGCGGCATTGCTCGTGCGGCTGTCCATGTAAAAGGTGAAGGCAGTAGAGAGAAGGACGATTATAATTAAAGGAATCAGAGAAAAGTGAGATTTCTTCGTTTTCTTGGCAGATACGCTCTGATTGTATGCAATCTGGTGCGCCTGCTTCTTCTGACGACGACGCTGCTTTTTTGCATCGGATGGAATTGGGGGCGGTGTGGACATCAGCACTCTCCTTTCTCTAACGATATAGTACAAAAATCACCATGAATACGTGCCTGTACGGGCAAATCAATCATGGAAACTGAGCAATAACGCCTATAATTGTAAACGAAGAAATTTAAAAAAGATGAAAAATGGCGGATCTGACAGTTTTGTTGGAACCGGAATGGCATTTTTTCATTATCATATACATGTTAGCTTTAAAATGATCCCGGATCACGGAAAGCGGAAAGGATAGATAATGAGTAAACTGACACGCAAGCAGACGCTGTGGCTCTGTCTGGTCACTTTGTTCGGCGCCGTTGCTTTTTCCATGTATGCCATGTTTAAAGGAAGCATTCTGATGCTCGTCCTTTCGGCAGTTTTATTTGTGATCGGCTTTTTTGCCCTGAAACAGTACATGTCATATTAATCCCGGATTCAGTATGACTAAGATAAAGATAAGAGAGGAAGATCTATGAAAGTCTTTCGGAAATACAGAACATTATGGATGGCTGGCATTATTGTCGTTATTGCCATTCTGTTCATCACTAATTTCTCGCATGTTGTGAACGGCGTGCAATATATTCTGAATGCCTTTACTTCACTGCTTGGCGGTGTGGCTTTAGCCTTTGTGCTGAACCTCATCATGGCTCCAGTCGAAGAAAAGCTGCGCAAGACGGATGTACCTTTTTTAAAGAAACATGCTAGACCGCTCGCAATGTGCGTTGCGTTTCTGGTTGCCATTTGTTTGATTGTCCTGATCGCTTCGATCGTTATTCCAAACCTGATTAATGCGGTACAGATGCTGACAAGTGAAGCTCCGCGTTATTTTAAGGAAGTTCAGGGTATGATTGATACCTTCTTTAAAAAGTATCCTGAATTCACCACATGGATCGGCAGTATTCAGCTCGACTGGTCCAAAACGATGGAAACGATTATCGGATTTATCACCAAAGGCAGCACCGACAAAAACGTTGTCGATTCGACGATGAGCATTGTTTCGAGCGCAATCGGTAGTGTCGTCAACCTGTTTGTCATTGTTGTTTTTGCGGCATATGTTCTCTCGGAGAAAGAACGTTTTATCAAAACCTACTTCACCCTGACCGATTTATTCATGCCGAATGAACGCCGTGCTCATCTGACCCGTTCTTTAAACATCATCTACGAATCGTTCAAATCGTTTATTACCGGTGAAATCATAGAAGCCTGCATCCTGAGTACGATGTGTATCGTGGGTATGCTGATTCTGCGTCTTCCTTATGCGACAATGATCGGGATTCTGGTCGGTGTAATTAACATGATCCCGATGGTCGGGGCATTTATCGGCGGCGGTATCGGTGCTTTCATCATCTTTACGATCAGCCCCACAAAATGCCTGATCTTCCTGATTTTCCTCTGTGTGATTCAGCAGATCGAATCCAACATCTTCTTCCCGCGTGTTGTCGGAAACAAAGTCGGCTTACCGGGCATCTACGTGATGATGACCATCGTTGTCGGAGGTACATTATTCGGCGTCCTGGGAATGGTGCTTGGTGTGCCGCTCATGGCTTCCGTCTACAAGATCTTCAAAGACTATCTTGCCGAAATTAAGATGCGCAGGATTGCCCAGCGGGAAGAGCAGGAAAAAGCCCGCAATAAGGAAAAAGGAATTCAGCCTGCATCTGAATCTAATCCCGAAAAAACGGGAGATGTTCCGGATGAAACCGAAGTTCTGCTCGAACTCGAGAAATACGGCGATCACAGTTTATAATTTCGAATCTCTGAGCAAATTCGAAGCGCATGTACTAAAGTTAATGTAAACTAATTATATAAAGAAACTTATTACACAAGAAAGAGGTAATTACTATGGCTATTCGTCAGATTAAAAGTGTTGATGATTTTAAGGAAATCGTTGAAAACAATAAGCTCGTCCTTGTCGACTTTTTCGCAACATGGTGCGGACCATGCAAAATGCTGCACCCCGTACTGGAAACAGTTTCCAAGAAACTCGAAGGTGATGTTGTTGTCGCTCAGGCAGACATCGATCTGAATCAGGATCTTGCTAACGCATTCCGCGTTCAGTCCGTTCCTACACTGATCTTCTTCAAAGACGGTAAAGGTGTTCTCGCAACTGCAGGATACATGGATGAAGCGGGTCTGATGCGCTTTATCGATGCTGCAAAAGCAAAATAAGCAACACCATACGAAAAAATCAGGCTTAAACAACGATAAAAAATCCGATAACCATTTCACATACAGAGGATCTTAGGATCCTCTTTTTGCTTGTCTGTTTTAGTAAGAAAATATTAATAGTTACCGAAAATAATAAATAGATTCGCAAAAAAAATTGGTCAGAGGAAATAACGAAATACAGGTAAATCAGTTACAATAACTCTATGAAAGCGCTATAAAGGAAAGAAGATTAACACAATATGTGAATTAGAGGACAAGATCAAATCTTTTTTCCGAAGCGCAAACTGAGAAACCAAGGAGAAAAACTATGTCATTTCAAACAGATGCCCGTCACGAAGAATTCCGGGCTAAAGTCAGAAAATTAGCAGAAGACAATATCCCTGCAATCGCGATGGAACTCGATGAGAAAAACCA
Organism: Allobaculum sp.; assembly: GCA_051873775.1. Taxonomy (GTDB): domain Bacteria; phylum Bacillota_I; class Bacilli_A; order Erysipelotrichales; family Erysipelotrichaceae; genus Allobaculum. The sequence continues at coordinate 14,799 of JBJEFF010000149.1, forward strand.
GTTCCCGCATGATTTCGTTAAGAAAATGAAAGATGCCGGCATCATGGGTCTGCCATATGAAAAGAAATATAATGGCGCAGGCGATGATGTCCTTGCCTATGCAATTGCGGTCGAAGAACTGTCCCGTGTTGACGGAGGTATCGGTGTAATCCTCTCTGCTCACACTTCATTAGGAACCTATCCGATTGCCGCATTCGGTAACGAAGAACAGAAAGAAAAATATCTCAAACCGCTCGCAAGCGGTGAAAAACTCGGCGCATTCGGTTTAACCGAAGAAAATGCCGGATCCGATGCCGGGGGCACCGAAACGACAGCTGTTTTCGAAGGCGATCATTACGTACTGAACGGTAAGAAAATCTTTATCACCAACGCACCTTATGCCGACGTTTATGTTGTCTTTGCGGTTACTACACCGGGTAAAGGCACACGCGGTATTTCCGCTTTCATCGTTGAAAAAGGCATGGAAGGATTTACCTGCTCCGACCACTACAACAAATTAGGTATCCGCTCTTCCGCAACGGCTGAATTACATTTCAAGAATGTAAAAGTTCCGAAAGAAAACCTGCTCGGTCTTGAAGGCCAGGGCTTCAAAATCGCAATGTCCACTCTCGATGGCGGACGTATTGGGATTGCGGCACAGGCTTTAGGTATTGCCCAGGGCGCATATGAAGACGCTCTTGCCTATGCGAAAGAACGTGAACAGTTCGGCAGCCCGATCGCCACAAACCAGGGTGTTTCCTTCAAACTTGCCGACATGGCCACAAAACTTGAAGCAGCACGTCTGCTCGTCTATAAAGCTGCTGAAATGAAACAGAACCATGAACCATATTCCAAGAATGCGGCTATGGCGAAAATGTATGCTTCCGATATCGCTCTTGAAGTCTGCAACGATGCTCTGCAGATCTTCGGCGGAAGCGGGTACCTCAAAGGTATGGGTGTTGAACGCCGTTACCGTGATGCCAAGATTACCACAATCTACGAAGGTACAAATGAAATTCAGCGCGTTGTCATTGCCGCAAATATCCTCGGCAAAATGAAAAAAGCCGCTAAAGCGGATGCCAAAGCACCGGCAGCACCGACTAGCGGACGCAAGCAGCAGATCATCGATGAACTGACTCTCAAAGACTCTGTCGCAAAACTTGCGGCTATCCTCAAAAACGATTACGACTTCAGTGCAGCTGAAGCTCTCGATACTCCGATCACTGAAGCGAAGAAGATTCTCGGTATCGGCCAGGGTGCTGAAACGAAGGAAAATGCAGATCGTTTAATCGAAGAAGCGAAGAAACTCGGTGTTGCAATCGGCGGAAGCCGTCCGGCAGCTGAAGTTCATCACTTTATCGGTATGGACCGCTTCATCGGTATGTCCGGTCAGAAAGCGGACAATGCAGATCTGTATATCTGTGCAGGTATTTCCGGTTCCAAGCCTCATCTCAAAGGCATCGAAAAGATTAAGACTGTTGTCGCAATCAACACCGATCCAAATGCACCAATCTTCAAGAATGCCGATTACGGTATCGTTGGCGACATGATGGAAGTTGTTCCGATGCTCGTCGCAGAACTCACCGGCAAAAAAGAAGAACAGAAAGACTTAGGCGGTCTGTATCAGTGCACATTATGCGGATACATCTATGACCCGGCAATCGGTGATCCGGAAAGCGGTGTTGCGCCGAATACTCCGTTTGCGGATCTGCCAGAAGACTGGTGCTGCCCGTTATGCGGTGCCGCAAAAGAGGATTTCGAGCCATACCAGAGCTAATTTCCAAAGCAAGATCAAAACCAAACTAATCCACAATTTCCCGCAGGATCATCCTGCGGGATTTTTTCAAAATAGCGAAAACACATATTGAGAGCGGGATAAAACAGGTCAAAGGATCAAAGACAGGGAAAGGTTTCGTTATAATGAAATCAATAAGGACAGCACATCACAAACGGACTGTCTGATTTCAAAACTGAATATGATCCCGAAAAGGAGAATTTATGGAAATCACCGATAAAAATGAAGAAGAAATGGAAGTAACAGAAGTAGAGAAAGTTACAGAAGAAACAGAAATTCCGGAAGAAAAAACCGGCTACGGCGAAATTCTCGCCGCTCAGAAAGAATATTTTGTCAAAGGCAGAACGATCTCATTTGAAGGGCGCAAGGAAGAACTCGAGCTTTTGAAAGCGTCTATTCAGCTTCATGAAGAAGAGATTCTGCAGGCACTGAAAACGGATTTAGGCAAAGATGAAACAGAAGGCTATATGTCCGAAGTCGGGCTGACCCTTTCCGCCATTGACTGGCAGATCCGTCATTTAAACCGCAATGCTCATGCGAGATTTCATTACACCCCGCTTCATGAATTTGCGTCAACAAGCCAGACCGTCAATATCCCATATGGCAACGTGCTGATCATGGCGCCGTGGAACTACCCGTTCCTCTTATCCATGATGCCTCTTGCCGAGGCAATTGCGGCGGGAAATACCGCGATTGTGAAAACCGGTCATGCGGCAGCCGCAACGAGTGCGGTGATCGAAGAGATCATTCAGATGGTCTATCCGCCTGAATTTGTCTGCGTGGCACCGGGCGGACGGGAAGTGATCTCCGAACTGCTCGATTTAAAGTTTGACTATATTTTCTTTACCGGTGGTACCAATCTAGGCTCTCTTGTCTATCAGGCGGCAAGTAAGCATATGACTCCGGTTACCCTCGAACTTGGCGGCAAGTCCCCGGTTGTCGTGGATGAAACCGCAAATCTTGCTTTAGCCGCAAAGCGCATCGTCTTTGGTAAATTCATGAATGCCGGACAGACCTGCGTGGCACCGGATTATGTTGTGGTTCACGAATCGGTTGTTGAACCATTCCTCGCCGCACTGAAAAACGAAATTCAAAAACAGTATCCGGATCCGGCTAAAATCGGCAAGATTATCAATGAACGCCGTTTTAAACATTTAGTTTCCTTAGTCGAAGAAGACAAAGTGTTCATCGGGGGTTCGGCTAGCCCGAAAACACATCAGATCGAACCGACTGTGCTCTATCCCGCTTCGTGGGATGATCCGGTTATGCAGGAAGAAATTTTCGGACCGCTGCTTCCGGTATTAACGTATACCGATTTCAAGGATCTGATGCGCAAGCTCGCTTCCTTACCGACACCGCTCGCCTTCTATCTGTTCACCCGCAATGATCTGCATAAGACGTACATGAAATATGTCCAGCCATTTGGCGGCGGATGCATCAATGATACCGTCATCCATCTTTCCAATGATGACCTGCCATTTGGCGGTATGGGCGCAAGCGGAATCGGTCAGTATCATGGTAAGTGGGGTTACAACACGTTCTCTCACACCAAAGGAATTCTCAAGAAAGCAGAATGGCCGGATCTGCCGATGCGGTATGCCACCCGCAAACCGTGGATGGGCAAACTCATCCGCAAAATTATAAAATAGACTCCACACAAAAACCTCGGAACTGAAAAGTTCCGAGGTTCGTTTGTATATGTTGATTTGTATAGGAATTAAGCTTCAGCTTCGTCATCCTGATGGAGGATTTCGAGGAATTCTTCACCAGTAATCGTTTCTTTTTCGTACAGGTATTTTGCGAGTTCATGAAGTTTCATCATGTTGTCAGACAGGATCTGGCAGGCCTCCTTGTACGCTTTGTCGATCAGCGCGATTACTTCCTGGTCGATCTCGGCGGAAGTTTCAGGTGAGCAGGCAAGACTCGTGTCACCGCCAAGATACTGGTTGTTGACAGTTTCAAGAGCAGTCATTCCGAAGTGATCGGACATACCTAAACGGGTGATCATCATGCGGGCTGTCTTCGTTGCCATTTCGATATCGTTGGATGCGCCGGAAGTGATGGAGTGGAAGACTAAGTCTTCAGCAGCACGGCCACCGCAGTACGTTACGATTCTTGTGTACAGCTCTTCCTTGCTTAACAGGTTGTTTTCCTGTTCATCGACCTGCATCGTGTAACCGAGCGCACCTTTGGTACGCGGGATGATGGTGATCTTATGAACCGGCGCTGCGTGGGAGCTTGCGGCGGAAACTAAGGCATGACCGATTTCGTGGTAAGCGACAATCATGCGCTCTTTCGGAGAAATCACTTTGTTTTTCTTCTGTTCACCGGCAATAACGATTTCAATCGCTTCTTCAAGGTCACGCTGGGCAACCTGCTTACGGCCGTCACGGACGGCAAGCAGGGCACCTTCGTTGATAATATTGGCTAAGTCGGCACCGGAAGTACCGGCAGAAGCACGGGCAATCATATTGAAGTCGATGTTCGGGGACATCTTCACGTTTTTGGCATGGAGCTGCAGAATTTCTTCACGGCCTTCAAGGTCAGGAAGTTCTACAGGAATACGGCGGTCGAAACGTCCCGGACGGGTCAAGGCAGGGTCAAGGGAATCCGGACGGTTGGTTGCGGCAAGAAGGACGATACCTTTCGATCCGTCAAATCCATCCATTTCCGCAAGCAGCTGGTTGAGTGTCTGTTCACGTTCATCGTTGCCGCTGAATCCGGAACCATCACGTTTTTTACCGATGGTATCAATTTCATCGATAAAGACGATACATGGTGCATGTTTACGTGCTTCCTTGAATAAGTCACGGACACGGCGGGCACCGCGGCCGACGAACATTTCAACGAATTCGGAACCGGCGATAAAGTAGAACGGAACGCCTGCTTCACCGGCTACTGCACGGGCAAGTAAAGTTTTACCTGTACCAGGAGGGCCGACTAACAGGGCACCTTTTGGCATCTTGGCACCAATTTCGTTATAGCGTCCGGGGTTGTTGAGGAAGCTTACGATTTCTTTTAAGTTCTGTTTGGCTTCATCCTGACCGGCAACATCCTTGAAGGTGGTGTGAGTCATTTCGCCTTTATAGACTTTGGCATTTGTTTTTTCGTTCTGGCCGAATCCGCCAAAGCCTCCGAACGGGAATCCACCCCCGCCGTTGCCTTCATCGTCATTGCCGCCATTGTCGTTGTCGGTCGGATTACCGAACGTAAATCCGCCGCCACCGCCCATGGAATTGTTCATGCGCTTGCGAATGCTGCGGTACATCCACCACATCAGCAGCCAGATGAGAATCCATGGCGCAAAGGAGAGCAGGAAGGAGGACCATACGCTGTTGTTGCGGGCAGGGACTTCTGTGAATTCCACGCCGCCGTCAATTAAACGGTCAACTAAGTTCGGGTCGTCTACTTTCTGAGTGACATAGACTTTATTTTCCTCACCATCGCGGGTGAAGGTAATGGACTCACCTTGAATCGTCGCTTTTTCAACTTCGTGATTCTCGACCTGTTTAATAAAGTCGGAATAGGAAGTGGAATAGCTGCGGGAACTATTCAGTGAAGAAGGAATCAGCATCAGGGCAAAAATGATGATAATTCCAAACGTTAAGATGAGGTATTTCAAGTTTTTATTGTTGGGTTTCTTATTCTTGTTCATTGTGTACCTCTTATGTGGATGCTTCAATTATACCGGTTTCTAGCACTTAGACAACTGATGTGCTAATTTGGCATCATTTCACACGATCCACAGATAATTGTTTCCGAAATCAGGAAATACAGCGAAGAATTCCAGACAATCGGCAGATTTTTTCCTGAAAAGAGGAGTCAGGAGAAGATTAGTCGAATTTATGACGTCTCTTGGTGGAGAGGATCATCATGTCTTTCATTTTCTTTTCGTCTTCGTTTTCGAGAGCTTCGGTAAACTCATCAAGTGTATCCCGGAACTGTCTGATTTCATCGAGAAGAATATCTTTGTTTAACAGGAACAGTTCGCTCCACATATCTTCATTGATCGAGGCAATGCGGGTTAAATCACGGAAGGAGTCGCCGGTATATTCAACGAGATGTTCGTTTTCGTGAGTATCCATCAGCGTGACCGCAATGACATGGGTCAGCTGGGAAAGGAATGCGATCATTTTGTCATGCTCTTCAGGACTCAGAACGGAGATGTTCTTGCATCCGAGATCTTTGGCGAGCGAGCTGACTTTAACGATCGAGGATGCGGTGTTGTTGTCATCCGGAATCAGGATGAAGTTAGCCTGATCGAAAATGCGCGGATTTGCATATTCAATGCCTTTGGACTCACGGCCGCACATCGGGTGGATGGACATCAGCTCACAGTCCTTGCGCAGGATATTGTGAACAGGTTCCATCACGGCACGTTTGACACCGGAGATTTCTAAAACAAGGGTATTGGGCGCAAAGTGACTCTGGTTCTGTTCGATCCATTTTTTTAACAAAGTCGGATAGATGCAGAAAATGAGCAGCTCACAGTCATTCAGCCCATGGGAGAAATCTGCGAAGCCTTCATCAATCCACCCTTTTTCCTTTGCGCGTTTGAGGGAATGACCGTTTAAGTCAAATCCGAAAACACGGTACCCAAGTTCTTTTAAGCGTCCGGCGAAGGATCCGCCCATGACGCCCATTCCGATAATTCCAGCAGTTTTCATTGTTTAAACCTCCTCGATGTCAACGCCTAAAGACTTCAGGTCTTCAAAGAACGTCGGATAACTTTTTTCTACAGCCTGGGCATTGTTGATCTGGCAGGGCTGATTTGCGCATAACGCAAAGACGGCCATAGCCATGACGATGCGGTGATCATTGTGGCTGTCGATGACAACCGGATGATCTGTGCTGTAGGTTTCCTTACCTGTGATGGTAATCGAATCTTCGTCGCTTGTGATGTCGACTCCCCATTTACGCAGCTCGTCTTCCATGGCCTGGACGCGGTCGCTTTCCTTATAGCGTAAGCGTGCGGTATGGATGAGTTTGTTCGTGCCGGGCACAAAGGAAGCAAGGGTGCAGAGAATCGGTCCGAGATCCGGGCAGTCCGCTAGATCAAACGTAAACGGAGTCCGTTTTGCCGGGTTGACGGTTAATTCACCGTCATGCCAGTCCAACAAGCCGCCGGCTTTCGAAACCTGACCGGCAATGACACGGTCCCCCTGCAGGGAATCCTTTTTGAGTCCGGTTAAGGTGAGCTTTGATTTCAGCATGCCTAACACGAGATAGAATGCTGCCTGAGACCAGTCGGATTCTACCGCAACATGACTGCCTCGATACTTCTGTCCGCAAGCGATGCGGTAGGTGTGATCGGTCGGTTCTTCGACTTTGACACCGAACTGGCGCATCATATCGACCGTCAGGCTGACATAGGAGCGGGACTGATAGTCACCGGCAACTTCGATTTCAATGCCATCAAGCAATGGTGCAGCCATTAATAATCCGGAGATAAACTGGCTGGAAATGCTGCCATCTAACGTGTAGGAACCACTTTTGAGCGGTCCGCTGAATTTCAGACATTCTTCATTCTGATCAAAAGGCAGATTCTGTTCGGCAAAGATCTTCGCATAGACGCCAAGGGGACGGGCAAGAAGACTTGCCTTACCCATAAACGTTACAGGCTCACTGCCGCTTGCGGCAATCGGGATAAAGAAACGTAAAGTCGAGCCGGATTCATAGGCATCAAGCGTGACCGTATGCGTTAAATCCTGCGGTCGGCAGCCTGAAACATGAAACTGGCGGGTAGCCGTATTGCCTTCAATACGGGCACCGAGGTTTTCTAAACAGGAAATCGTCGCCTGAATATCTTTGGAGCTGCCGAGATGGTCGATGACCGACTCGTTTTCGGCAAGTCCCGCGCAGATCAGTGCGCGGTGGCTGAGCGATTTCGATGCGGGAATATGAAGAGTTCCCGCAATACTGGAAGGCTGAACGAGAACATTCATGCGCTATTCTTCCTTTCTACATTAATAAATAAACTATTTAAAGTTATGGTTTATGCCTCAAAAGATGCGGTGGCCTGATGGCTCATCCATAAATCAAGCAGACCGAATGCGCAGAGCGCATCGACTACGGCGCGGGCACGGTGAATAATCGCTGGATCATGGCGCCCTTTAATCTCCAGTTTCACTGCTTCTTTTGTCTGGTAATCGACACTATCCTGTTTTTTATAAATCGATGGGGTCGGTTTGATGCAGGTCTGGAAAACGATCGGCATGCCGTTGGTGATCCCGCCGTTAATTCCGCCATTGTTGTTGGTGCGGGTTGTGATTTTTCCGTCTTCGGCAATGATCGGATCATTAGCCTGAGAGCCGTAAAGCGAAGCAAAGCCGAATCCTTCTCCAAAGCTCACACCCTTAACAGCCGGAATAGAAAACATCAGATGGCTGAGGGTACTTTCGACGGAATCAAAGAACGGTTCGCCCACACCGGCTGGAAAACCGGTGACAATCGTCTGCAGCACACCGCCTACACTATCGAAGTTTACGGCTGCCTGTTCGATTTCGCTTTTCATTAAGCTGCCAGCCGTTTCACTGAGAACCGGGAATTCTTTCTGATTCAGTTCATCCATCTGAACGGACAATTTCGTTTCATCAAAATTGTCATCGGTAATGCCGTGCAGCTGAGTAATATGTGTGGCAAGCTTTACGCCTTTTGATTCGAGAATCTGGCGGCAGATTGCGCCTGCCGCAACAATCGGGGCGGTCAGTCGGCCTGAGAAATGTCCGCCGCCGCGATAGTCCTGATAACCGCCGTATTTTTCAAATGCCGCCAAGTCAGCATGACCGGGACGAAGACGGTATTTCAGTGCGGCGTAGTCCTGGGAACGGGTATTATTGTTGGCGATCAGAATCGTCAGCGGCGTTCCGGTTGTCTTTCCTTCAAAAAAGCCGGATACAATCTGAACCTGATCCGCTTCATGACGTTTAGTCGAAAGCGAACCTTTTGCCTTGCGCTTTTCCATTTCCCAGGCAAGTTTGTCTAAATCAATTTCAAAGCCGGCTGGAAGTCCATCCATTACGACACCGATGCACTCGCCGTGACTTTCCCCGAAAAGGGTGACTGTAATGTTATTACCGAATGTATTTTTCATAAATATCCTTTTTCAGCAGCCCGTCAATTTCTTCAGGCTGGAGGGTTTCAAAGTAGAAGTGTCCCGGTCTGTCGACAAAGACGCAGGAGATTCCTTTTTCGTTTCCTTTTTTATCTTTGCGCAGAAGATCACTCGCTTTTTCAAAGTCAAAATCCGGAATACGCGGAACGCCGATGTGATCGAGAATATTCAGGACACGATCATGCAGAGCAGGATCGGTAATGAAGTAAAGCATGCCCGCTCCGACACATTCGCCATGCAGATAATCATGGTCATCAAAGCTGCCTTCAAGACCGTGACCGATCGTATGCCCGAAATTGAGTGCCTTGCGCAAATTCGATTCCTTTTCATCCTGTTCAACGACGATCCGTTTGAGATCGATTGAACGGGTAATAATGTGGATAAAATCAGGTTCTTCTTTTTCAAATTCATCCATCAGTTCCGGCTCGAACAGCACACCCATTTTCAGCGCTTCCACTAAACCGGCATGAATCTGACGGTCATCGAGAGTGGTCAGAACCTCGGGATCGATCAGCACTGTTTTTGGCTGCCAGAAGGCGCCGACAATATTCTTGACGCTGCCAAGATCGATTGCGGTCTTGCCGCCGACCGAAGAGTCGACCTGCGCAAGAACGGTCGTCGGCAGATTGATAAAATCAATGCCGCGCATATAGGTTGCGGCCGCAAAACCGGCCATATCACCGGTAACGCCTCCGCCAAGTGCGATCACCTGACTTTTGCGGTTGAGACCCGCTTCGCTCATGGCGATTAAAAGTTTTTCGTAAGTTGCCATGTTCTTGGAGCCTTCACCCTGTTCAAAACAGAAAGAAGCACCATCTTTCAGCTGAGCGGAAACAAGGTCCACCCATTTTTGAGGAATGCCCGAATCGTAGACGAGCATCGTTTTCTTTGTTGTATCTATTTTGTCGGCAAGATTGGCCAGACAGTTTTTTTCGATCCAGACCGGATAGGAATGTCCGGGTAAAGAGACTGTTAGTTTCATAATTTCATTTCAAAGCCCGCGTATGGCAGCCGTTCCTCTCTTTTACTTGGCACCGCCCTCATCATCCTTTCAGAGTCCTATAAAAAATAAGGAATAAAGAAGAAAAAGAGTGAGAATTCTTTTGTCTGAGCGGTGCGGCAGGCTTTGTGATCTGGCTGCCATGATTCTTTCATTTTATCGAATATGGCCTGAGGATTCGAAAAAGATTCAGTCTGCAGACAAAATTTGAGGTAAATATGCGTTTGTTCTGAACAGAATTTTCTGAAACTGTTTGAAAAGTGATGAAAAATCGGGACGGAGAAGGCAAAACTGAGTGCGGAAAGAAAGGATTTCTTCTGTCGCACTTTCGGCAATGGTAAGATATGCAAAGGTGATAATGTGAAACAACTGGAAGATGTAAGAAAAGAAATTGATGAAATCGATGAGCAGCTGGCCAGACTGTTCGAAAAGCGCATGCAGGCGTCCAGTGAGGTCGCACAGTATAAAATTGCGCATGACATGCCGGTCTTTGATGCGGCACGTGAAAAAGTCGTCATCGCAAACAGCGAGGCAAGAATCCACGATGAGGATCTTAAAGAAGATTACGGACGCTGGATCCAGAAATTAATGGATATCTCCAAAAAGAAACAGCGCCAGATTATGTGTGCCAACACCGTTGCGTACTGCGGGGTGGAAGGCGCGTTTGCCCACTCTGTGACCAGACGGCTGTTCCCGTATGCAGATCAGAAAGCCTGCAAGAGCTTTGATGAAGTATTCAAGGCAGTCTGTCAGAACAAAGCTGCATATGGTGTCCTGCCACTGGAAAACTCGAATTCCGGATTAGTTGGTGAGGTCATGGATGGTCTGTTAAACTATCCGGTTTATATTAATCAGGTCGTGGATGAGCGTATTGAACAGTGCCTGCTTGGCACGAAGGATGCGGTACTGACCGATGTGAAATGGGTGTATTCCAAAGACCAGGCATTATGGCAGTCCAAGGATTTCCTCGACAGTCTCGATGTCGAAACCGTCGCTTACCCGAATACAGCAGTAGCGGCACAGTACGTCGCCCATGAAAACGACAAGTCCAAAGCCGCCATCGGATCGCGAGAGAATGCCTCGTTATACGGATTAAGTATTCTTGCGGAGAATATTGAATCCGACTCTTCCAACACCACACGGTTTCTGGTTATCTCCACCAAGGAAAACCATGAACTCGGCGATCACTGTTCTCTGCTGATCAGTGTCAATAGTTCGGTCGGATCACTCGCAAAAGCGATTAACGTGATTTCTGCATTCGGTCTCGATATGGACTGTCTGCAGTCGCGTCCGCGTAAAGGTCATCCTTTTGAATATTTCTTCTATATTCAGGCGGACCGCAAAACCGGCCGTGAAAACCTCGATGCCTGCCTGCAGGCACTGCGCCCGGTCTGTGTCATTAACAAATGGCTGGGCAGCTACTCAATTACAAGAAAGGAAGACAGAAGATGAGCTTTGTTAAAGATAGTGTCAATCGCACGCCGATTGTCGATACAGTATTCTCCATCGTTGAAAAAGCGAATGAAGCGAAAGCAAAATACGGTGATGATGCCGTAACGGATGGTGTCATCGGTTCGTTATATACCGAAGAGGGAACTCTGACGGCTTTAGATACGGTCTACGATACGTTAAAAGCTTTAGATAACCGTCATCTTGCCAAATATGCGGTCAGCTTTACCGGTAACCCGGATTTCCAGAGAGATGCCATTGACTGGGTTCTTGACGGAAACTCCCATTTATACAAGGAAGTCATCGCAACACCGGGCGGAACCGGCGCGATCGGCATGACGATTGAAAACTGCCTCGAAGCAGGTCAGACTTTGATTATTCCGGAAATTGCCTGGGGTTCCTATGCCCTCATGGCTCAGATGAATAACCTCTCTGTCGCAAAATATTCCCTGTTTGACGGTGACCATTTCAATGTGGAATCCCTGAAGGCAACGTGCAAAGAAGTGATGGAAAAACAGGATCGTCTCGTTCTTGTCATCAACGACCCTTGCCACAACCCGACCGGCTATTCCATGACCGATGAAGAATGGAAAGAAGTTGTCGCCTTCCTGAATGAATGCTCCAAAACTCATGCGGTCGTCCTGATTAACGATATTGCCTATATCGATTACTCCTACCGCGGATTTGAAGCGAAGAAATACTTTGCGAACTTTGATGAAATCAGCGATAACGTTGTCGTTGTCGTAACATTCTCCATTTCCAAATCCATGACCGCTTACGGATTACGCTGCGGTGCCGCAATCATTCTCGGAAAAACCGAAGAAGCGGTAGAGGAACTCAAGATCGTCTTTGAGAAATCTGCCCGTGCGACATGGTCCAATATCAATAACGGTGCGATGGAAATGTTCTCGATCGTCCTCAATGACAAACGTCAGGAATACCTCGATGAAAAGGAAAAATACGTTCAGCTGTTAAAAGAACGTTCCGATATTTTCCTTCGTGAAGCAGATGAAGTCGGACTTGCTCACTATCCGTATAAAGAAGGCTTCTTCGTTACCCTTTCCATGGACAACGATTTACGCGATGCCTACCACGAAGCTTTAATGGAAAACAAGATCTTCACTGTTAAAGTCAATAAAGGCATACGTGTTGCGGTATGCTCCATGCCGGTACGCAAAGTACAGGGTCTTGCCAAACGCATGAAAGATATCCTCGATCAGGTTCAGGCTTAACAAAGCCATCCCTTAACCACCTGCAAAAAACAGTAAAAACAGAATCACAAGAGAAACAGAAGAGTCGGAAACTGAAATCAGAATCGGCTCTTCTTTTTTACGCTTGCTGTAAAAATAAAATCGGGGAAAAACGTGAAGCCGGCAAAGGTTCACGGCACGCTGACAGTGCCAATTCAATGGGATATATGAATATATCTCGGGCGATTATAAAAGCGCTAAAAATTTTTTAAAAAGTAGTTGTAACATCATCGAAAATAAGGGATAACTAAATTGCGCTCGGATATGTAAGTAATATCGAAGAGGGAAATGACACTCCGGCATCAGAAACGGGATTAAACGTTTTACCCGGAAAATAGGCGGGAAATGGAAATTCGGACATAAAAAAAGCCGGAATTCCAGTTTCCGGCATTAAAAAGCATATAAATCTATATATCGTTTTTGAACATCTTTGTCAAATTGAATGCTCAAAAACCATAAATTAATATTGGAAATGTACTGAATTCATGATAAAATGACTCGGAAATATGATAAAATACTTAAAAGTAATGTTTAAGTGAAGATATAACGAGATAGAAATTCAGAGTTTGAATGAAATAAAAATATAACAGGTGGATAAATTATGGAAAGACAAGCAGGAATTTTACTCCCACTGTTTTCTGTACCGGGCAACCAGGGAATCGGTGATCTTGGCCAGAAAACCTTGATGATGATCGATGAATTAACTCGCGCCGGAATCAAAATCTGGTCCATGCTTCCGATACAGGCAGTACAGGAAGACAACTCCCCCTACAGTATGGCTTCCGCTTATGCCGGTGACCCGATTTATATCAATATTGACCGACTGGCAGAAATGGATCTGCTGACGCAGAGCAGTGTAATCAACTGCAATAAATTTAAAAATGTTGTCGACTACGAAACGGTCCGTAAATTCAAGGAACCATATTTCCAGAGAGCGTTCAAAGCGTTCCGCAAGAATTACAAGCGCTGGAAACCGGAATTCGAACAGTTTAAACGTGAAGCCTGGTGGCTGAATAACTGGACGGCCTACGAACTGTTCCGTCAGATTAACGATGGTAAAGGCTGGACACAGTGGCCTGAAGAATTCCAGACATGGCCGGAAGCACAGGGTGTCAACCTGCGCGACTATGTCGAACAGATTTTCTATATTCAGTTCTTACAGTTTGTTTTCTACCGTCAGCTCGATCAGGTCAGTGCCTACGCAAGAGAAAAAGGTCTGATTCTGATGCAGGATGTTCCGTTCTTTGTGAACCTGGACAATGCTGAAGTGTGGAGCCGTAAACGTGAATACATGGTACAGCCGGATGGCCGTGCCGTACAGCTTGCAGGCTGCCCGCCTGATCCTTATCACGAAAAAGGTCAGTGCTGGGAAAAACCGATGTACAACTTCGAAGTCATCCGCGACGATGAATACCGTTCTTTCCGCAACCGTTTCAAATGGACAGCACGTAACTTCGATGCGATCCGCATTATCCACTTCAAAGGATTCGACTTTGTCTGGAAAGTGCCGGAAAACCGTAATCCGCAGTATGGTCAGTGGGCACCGGGTCCGGGACGCGATCTGTTAGAGAAGATTCTCGCCGATATTCCCAACACGATGATCACCGCAGAAGACCAGGGCGAAATGCGTCCGACTTTAAAACAGCTCGAAGACGAATTCGGCATTCCGGTTATGGATGTACTCCAGTACCGTATGGAAACCAAACTGCTCAAGCATAAATGCGTGGAAAACTCCGTTGTCTACACAACGTTCTATGACACGCCGACACTTGAACAGGACTATGCCAACTTCACGAATAACCGCAAGATTGCCTTACGCCGTTTCTTTAAGAAAAGAGGGTATCTGCACCGTCCATTCCATGATCTCGTCTGCCACTATGCGATTGATTCCGATGCCTTAATTGCGATGATCCCCATGCAGGATGTCATCGGCTTAAAAGAATTCGGACGGATTAATGATCCGGCTAATCCGCAGGGTGATAACTGGACCTGGAAGCTGAAGGACTTTAAAGTCTTCCCGGGCGAACTGGAAAAAATCCATGAATGGCTTGCTGATGCAGGACGTCTCGGTGATGGCGGACCTCGCAAACAGACAGTTGAAGTGGAAGAAACAGATTCCGAAGAAGAATAACCATTTTCATCAAACATTCAACAGGAGATCCGTACCGGGTTTCCTGTTTTTTGGGTGTGCCCGGCGAGGCATACATCTAGGTGGTGCAAGTCCACTCTGGGAGCGTATC
>JBJEFF010000150.1:0-6519 GCA_051873775.1 Allobaculum sp.
ATACAGATGAGGATTGGTTATTTATACCCTCCGATTTTTTGACGCTTACAAAAGAGCTGCCCGACCGGACAGCCCTGTTCTTTCTTCTATTAAATTACTTGTTTTCGTATTCGCGGTTTTCCAGTTCTGCTTTGACGATATTGCCTAAGAGATCAGAGGTCTGTTCAAGAAATTCCTGAGTTTCCAGAAGGACCTCAGATTCGTCCGCAAGACCATCATAGGCATACCATGCAGTACCTTCATCGTGCCAGCCAAGGCTGACAAGAGCCTGAACTTCCTCACGGCTCATGGTGTAATGGTGAGTTCCGGTCTGAGCATTCGGATTATACAGACGGTAAACCGGATAGCGGCTCTTGTTAGAGGCGCTCTTCCAGCCGATCCCTTCATAATTCCATCCTAATGCGACCAAAGTATCTTTTTCGTAAGAATCCGTTGTGAAGTGGTGATCCCCGGTATTCGGATTGCACAGACGGTAAACATCATTTCCGACTTTCGGTGCCTGCCATGCTTTATCTTCATCTTTCCAGCCGTTCGCAATACAGACGTCGCGTTCATGATGACTGGAGGTGTAGAAATGTTCCCCAGTATACATGTTATACAGACGGTACATATCCATCATGTCACGGTTCGGATCAATCTGGGCAAGAGCACGCCAGTCATCGGCATTGCCGTAGAATTTATTCAAGTCGAGATTGCCGTCATATCCGGGCAGATGACCGCGACTTGTATACTGATGCATGTAATAGTAGTTAAACGCCCCAGTACCGTAGCAGTCCGTATTGGTATCTTCGGTCGGACGGTATCCATCCTGATCCTTGTTTTCGAGATACTGGGCAACCCACAGCTGGTAGCCTTTATCGGCAACCTGATTCCAGTCGAGTGTACGGGCATAGTGAATGCTCGTATAAAGCAGCGGTCTGACACCGGACAGTGTGTAATACGCTTCAAGGAAGCGCAGAGCCCATCCGGATCCGCCTACTGCGGAATCCCCGCCATCATAATGAAGCAGGTCGGACGCTTCAAAGTCGAGAATCGGAATTCCCTTCCCGATGTAGTCCTTCGTCTGCTGATAGAAGAAATTTGCTTCTTCTTCCGGAGTGGCAGTCGAATCATTATCATGCGCAAAGTGATAGAAGCCAAGCAGACGCCCCTGGGAGAGCGTTTTATCCGCAAACGTTCTGAACATACGATCCGCATAGTTTATGCCGCCAGTGGCTTTGCAGATGACGAAATCCGCCTGTACGGCATCGAGATTAATCGTGGACTGCCAGTTGGAAATATCAATACCATTCAGCGTTGTCGCAGACGGACGCGGGTTGTGAATATCGCCAAGCTGAAAATCTTCATTGATATAAAGTTCATCGTTGTTCCCCTCCATACCAAATTCATATCCGAAGTTTTCAATTTCATGATTGGACATGGCAGAATCGCTCTCATAGGAGATTTCCGGCGTACCGGAATCTGCCGGAGTCGTATCAAAGTTGCCGTAATCCTGTCCTGTGCTGTCAGTGGAAGTCTGTTCTTCACCGACTTCTTCAAAATCCTGTGCGGTAACCGGAGTCAGGGCATAGGCGGTCAGCATACATGCACTTAACGCCATAGCCAGTACTCGTACGGCAGGGTTCTGTCTTTTTTCCATATTTCAATTCCTTTCTCTTCTATTTATTCAAAAGCTCCATTCTTCCTGATCGGATAGAGTGAAGCGGTCTGTTTCTATTCATATACGGTGTGTTAGGATCCCATTTCTGCCTAAAACCCGCAATAAGCTGTATTTTAACATACTCACATTCGGTGAAAAAATGTCTTTTTTTCTCTTTCAGGTCTCCTCGTCAGGGAGAATTACCCACCTGACTGCAAAATCCTGCCCGAAAAGCGCCGGTATTCAGCGATCCGAAAAAGCTGAATGTGATTAAAGCTATTTTTTAGCCTCGCATAAGTTGCTTTACTGAAGATTAAAAGAGGGAAATTTCATCCGGAATTGTCCAGTTTCTGCGTTTTTTTCTGCCTATTTCAAAACTACGGCTTGCTATGAAAAAACAGATCGTGAAAAAAGCAGTCGGAACATATGGTCTGAAAGCTTTCTGTTATCTGACCGAGCGCTTTGCGAATTATTCCTCAAAACCTTTATTTTTCCTGCAAAAGAGTAAGAAATTCACGTTTTAAATGCTGAATTGGTAAGATAAGAACGTTAATCACCAAATTATCCACGACACTCCTTTCCGCCTTTGAAAAGTCCTTACCGGCAAAGAAAGGATCGTCTGAAATATTGAAATAGAAAGGGATCGATCTATGAAAGAAATCAATACAATTGTCATCTCTTTAGAATATGCCCTGACCAACCAGGCTCTTGATATTCCTTCTGCGACACTTTCGATTCTGCAGGACATGAAGAAGCAGGGACTGGTCCTTGGTCTTACGTCATCCAAACCGCTTAGCTTCATGCAGCGGTATCTGAAAGTCAAACATCTCGAAACTCTGTTTTCCTTTTTAATCGGCTCAAACGGAGCTGAGTACATCAATCTGAAAAACAACCAGACTTTCGTCGATCAGAGTCTGTTCATTTCCGATCTTGAAAACATTAACGAACTGTGCCGCCGGATGCAGCTCGTATGCGGAGTCAATTATCAGAATGAACTCTATTTTTCCAAGTTTGATCTGTTTGCCTTCTTCTATGCCTTACGGCACAGAATAAAAGCTCATTTTAAAGGTTTTGATCTTCTGCCCGGTGATGCGAAATTTTCGCAGATTCTTGTTTTCGGAAACAATACCCTTCTTGGCCGCTTTGAAAACAACTTCCTACAGTATCTTGAAAACAAGGGGATTAGCTATCCGACTTACGATATGGCTCAATATCAGGAACAGATCAAAAATAGCGGATATCAGATGGATGCGGAAGCCGAAATCTCCTTCAGTGAAGAGGAGCAGAAAGATCCGAAGCCGCACCCGCACTCCTTCCATCTGCTCGATCCCTTATTCGAAACAGACTCCGCAATTACCCCGGATGAACACTCTGATGATGAGGATGAAATCGTTCAACCAACTCTGTTTGATGAAGTCTTAGAAGAAACTGAAATACCGGCTGCTGATTCCGATCCGGAAGATGAACCTGAAACGGTCTGCGATACTGAACAAGAGGAAGAAGATCCGGATGCGATTTCCCTGATTGAACTGCAGGCATTTCTTCATCGGAATTATGCGATCGAATCGGAGCAGGTTCCATTGCGCATCGTTCATACCTCGGAACATGAAGTTGAAATTCTGCCGCCGACCTCAAGCATTTACCTGCGTCTGGAAAATGCGATTGAACAGTTCTGCCTGAACCGTGAAAATATCCTCTATTATGGGGCAACGGATAAAGACAGTCTGGCGATGCTTTATACCTATGGTGTTGCCATGAAAGGAACGCCGCGCTATATCAGCGACTGCTGTCACAAAATCACCAAGTACAACGGTGCACAAAATGGTATTGGTTATAACCTCAATACAATGAGAGTGGAGAATATCTGTGAATTCATTAAGCAGAAGCGAAAAAAACGTTAACGAAGACGCAATCGCAATCGTCCGTACATCAGACCATACAAGCGAGAAGGTCCGGCTATACGATCGAAAGCCGGAGCAATACTTTGAGCCGGTTATCGATGAAGATCCGGATTTATGGATGGTTGTCGATGGCGCGAGCGGTCTGACTAAAGCGGATCATATGCATATGCAGAGTGATGCGGGATGGTTCTCCCATTTTCTCTGCGCCTATCTTGCCAGTCATAATGATTCAAAGCGTACGTTATCCGATTTGCTAAAAGAAGCCTGTCTCCAGGCAAAAGCGCGTTTTGAAAACTGTCCGGAGATCGAGCAGCCTTCCTGTGCTCTGGCTATTCTGCGTAAAAATCAGGTAACGGACAGCTATGAATATCTCGTTCTTGGAGATTGTGTCCTTCTAATTGAACGGACCGATCATTCTGTGATGAGAATCACTGATCCGAATATCGGATCATTTGATCAGATGGCGATTGATGAAATGGAACGCCTGTCCGAAGAAAGGCACGAACCATTTCTAGCCCAGCGTCCGGCAGTCCATTCGATTCTTGTCCATAACCGCGGCATGAAAAACAAACCTGACGGCTATGCGATTGCCGATCTTTCCACAGACTGGCTCGGTCGTCAACTCACCGGATTCTTTCCCATAGAGCAGTTTTTACAGGCTGCGCTGTATTCGGATGGATTTGACCAGCTTCAGAGCTTTCTCAACCTTTCTGATGGCGGTTTTGCCGGTCATCTGTTTTCCCGGAAAGCAGACGAACTGATCGATGAGCTTTTTGAGAAGCAGGAACAGGATGCTGACTGTTCCCGGCTGCCCCGGTTAAAAAAACGGGACGACACTTCCCTGATTCTTGTCATACCGGAATAAAAGGCAGTACTCCATGATCAGCAACCTTGGAATAATAAAAACGGTTCTGGAACCTTTGACTAATCATTAGCCTGGGCTTCAGAACCGTTTGTGTTTATAAAATGTTATTCGTCATCTTCGGCAACACCGATCGCCTGACGAATGGCTAAATCGATTTCATCTAAACCTGTTTTTTCCACAGCGGAAACCGGATAGATGTTTTTCAGCGGAATCTGTAAAGCTTTAGACAGCATTTTCAACTGGGCAAGCCGTTTTGTTTTCGGAACCTTATCAATCTTGGTCGCAGCGACAAGAACTTTACGGTTGGTATCCTTAAAGAACTGGATCATATCGAGGTCATCCGCACTCGGCGCATGACGGGCATCAACCAGAGAAACCACCGCCTGGATGTTTTCACGGTCGGCGAAATACTCATCCATCATTTTTCCCAGTTTCTGAAGCTGGTTTTTAGAGAGTTTCGCATAGCCGTAACCCGGAACATCGACTAAAGTCCATTTCCCGTCAATGTCGAAGAAATTGAGCAGCTGGGTTTTACCCGGTGTATTTCCGACATAGGCGAGTTTTTTGCGGCTGGTGAGCGCATTGATAAAGGAGCTTTTGCCCACGTTGGATCGGCCGACGACAACAACTTCAGGATTGGTCAGTTCCGGCCATGACTCTTTCGAACTTGCGGAAGCAATGAAGGAGGCAGTATGAGCACTCATTTTTTGCCCTCTGCTTCTTTTTCCAGCCTCTGTTCTTCTTTGAGCATCGTTTCAAGATCCGGTTCTTCAATCGGTTTTAAAGGACCTGTTAACGCATTTTCGAGCACTTCATCGACGGTGGAAACCGGAATGAAGTTGACGGCATCTTTCACTTCCTGCGGAATGTCATCGAGATCCTTGACGTTGCCTTTCGGAATCAGGATCGTGGTAATACCGGAACGGTAAGCGGCTAAAGATTTTTCTTTCAGACCGCCGATCGGCAGTACATTGCCGCGCAGGGTAACTTCACCCGTCATGGCAAGGTTTGCCTTAACCGGAATCTCGGCAAGCAGAGAGGTTAATGCGGTCGTCATGGTAATACCGGCAGACGGACCGTCTTTCGGGATGGCACCTTCCGGTACATGCAAATGGATATCCGTTTTACCGAAGACTTTCTTGGAAATACCGTAGCGGTTGGCATTAGCATGGATATAGTCTAAGGCAATGGATGCGGACTCTTTCATGACATCGCCAAGCTGGCCGGTCAGAATCAGAGCGCCTTTTCCATCAAATTTATTCGCTTCGATCTGGAGAATATCTCCGCCGAAAGAGGTATAGGCCAGACCGGTTACCGTACCAATCTGATCTTTGAGTTCTTTTTTACCGTAGTCGACTTTTTCGTTTCCTAACCATTCCTTGATCAGGGCTTTATCGACAACGATTTTGCCTTTCTTGTCTTTCAGAACTGCGAGTACAGTCTTACGGGCTAAAGATGCGATCGTTCTTTCGAGCTGACGCACACCAGCTTCGCGTGTGTAGTAGCGGATCAGATACAGAATCATATCATCCGGAATGATTAACTGATCTGCGCTCAGACCATTTTCCTTCAACTGCTTCGGAATCAGGTGATCCTTGGCAATGTGGATCTTTTCCACATCGGTATAGGAAGACAGTTCAATGATTTCCAGACGGTCACGCAGAGCTGCCGGAATGTTTTCGAGATAGTTTGCGGTGGCAATGAAAAGAACTTTGGACAGATCATAAGGCTCTTCAATGTAGTGATCACTGAAGAATGCATTCTGTTCCGGATCCAGTACTTCCAGCATTGCACTCGCCGGATCTCCCTTGTAATCGGAAGCCATTTTATCAATTTCATCAATCAGGAATACCGGGTTGATGACCTGTGCTTTTTTCATGCCTTGAATCAGACGTCCCGGCAATGCACCAAGATAAGTACGGCGATGACCGCGAATTTCTGCTTCATCACGAACGCCACCTAAAGACATTTTTACAAAATGACGGTCAAGAGCACGCGCAATGGATTTCGCCAGAGAAGTTTTACCAACGCCCGGAGGACCTGCCAGACAGATAATCGGGGCTTTGAGAGAATTAGTATTCTGTTTTACTGCTAAGTATTCCAGAATACGTTCC
>JBJEFF010000151.1:0-6510 GCA_051873775.1 Allobaculum sp.
TAAAAGTTCCGTGATCTCCCTGAGATTTTCCTGCCAGTAGACATAGCCGCCATGAATCGGATTGCACCTGAGGATCGTATCCGGATCGAGATACACTTTCCCTTTCTGTGCATCAAGAATCATTGCGGTTGATAAATGTGGCGCATTGGCTGAGGCATACCGTATGTTATTGTTCTGATCGGCAATCTGTGCGCCAAGATTACTGATTTCAAACAGTTCTTCATATCCGGTATTGGTCGGGATCAGTCCGCACTGAATACAGCTTTCGAGAATGATCATGAACATTAGACACTGACCGGCTGTAATATCCCCGGCTAATGCCTGTATCCACGGCACCTTTGTCACATAGATGAGGGCATACGCGATCGAACAGAAAAGGAACACTGCCGGCAGATACTTTTTGCGCTGAGCGAGACGGCATTTCCAGACCATCACAACAAATGCTCCGAGCGCGAGGATGATCATCCATCCTAAAACAAAATAATAACCGGGTTCGTATCCGTTATTCCGATCAGACCAGACTGCATCGGCAGGAAAGGAAAAGACGAGCTGATGCACATCATTGGAAAGGACCAGCAGGAAAAACAGAAGGGTCGGGATCAGGATCAGTCTTGCCCACAACGGCACCCGTGATGATTCCGGCTTTCCCAGCAGTAAGGCAATACAGAAGGAGCAGTACGGAATAAACAGCATGGGCAGGTAATAGCTGTACCACAGTAAACGCGTCATGAGTGGAAGATCGATGGCAAAGAAATACTTGCACGTGCGAACAGTTAACCAGAAGATCATCAGCCCCACAATGACGAGCAGAAAACGGCGTATGCTGTCATGAATGACCCGCTTTTGAATCGTAATGCCCCATGCGAGATACAGACCGATATAGATAAAAGTGCGCATCAGCCCGAACGTTGTTGAATAGTGAACCATTTTTGAAATCATTCTCAGAGCAACAGCGCATACAACACAGGTCAGTATGATGATGGTATATCGAAAATCCGTGCGGTTTTTTCTACTCACTTTTACCTCTCCTTATCATTCAAATTTAAGATAAAATAGTCACATAATCAGATGATATTCTCTTCATTTACACTTTGTTTGTTCAAAAGGTTATTCATTTATTACATTATCAAAAATACTGCTGATTCACCCTGTCCAAAAGTGCAAGTTTTCTCTGCTCCATCAAAAAAAGCCGGAAAACCGGCTTTAAAATTTCATCTGATTTTTCTATCCGATCTGCACCGGTTTATGGACGGACCTGACCATTTCCATAGATGACAAATTTTGTTGTGGTCAGTGCTTCGAGTCCCATCGGACCTCTGGCATGGAGTTTCTGAGTCGAAATCCCGATTTCTGCACCGAGGCCGAATTCATGACCATCGGTAAACCGGGTTGAGGAGTTCACATAGACAGCTGCCGCATCTACTTCATCGAGGAACTTTTCAGCATGACTGAAATCCGACGTCACGATACATTCGGAATGACGGGTATTGTAGCGGTTGATATGTGCGATGGCTTCATTCACATCATCTACGGTCTTCACCGAGATTTCGTAGTTCAGATATTCTCTGCCCCAGTCTTCTTCGGTTGCTTCGACTTTCGGGTTCTTTTCAATATAATCGAGCAGGTCTTTTTCGGCATGAATGGTTACTGGGAATTTCGAGAATTCCTCATCGAGGCGTCTGAGCAGAGGCTCTTTCATATTCGGCGTAACGAGCAGAGATTCGATCGCATTACATACACCGACACGCTGCGTCTTGCCATTGACGATAATATTGACTGCCATGTCGAGATCGGCAGAATCATCTACAAAAACATGGCAGTTGCCGGTTCCGGTCTCGATCACCGGAACAGTCGCATTTTCGACAACGGAACGGATCAGGCCGGCACCGCCGCGCGGAATGAGTACGTCGATATATTCGTTGCACCGCATCAGTTCACGGCTCGTTTCACGGGAGTTGTCCGTTAATAACTGCACTGCAGTTTCCGGCAGACCGGCATCTCTGCAAGCCTGCTGCAGAACACTGACGATCGCAAGATTGCTGCTTGCGGCATCCTTTCCTCCTTTGAGAATCGTCGCGTTGCCGGATTTAAAGCAGAGTGCAAAGACATCAGCCGTTACATTCGGGCGTGCTTCATAGATCACCGCAATGACACCGAATGGCACCCGCTTCTGAATGATATACAGACCATTCGGACGTTTTTCCATATGGACAAACTGACCGATTGGATCTTCAAGATCGGCGACTTCTTTCATGCCCTGCGCAATCGATTCAATACGCGCAGCACTGAGCATCAGACGGTCCTGTAAAGGCTCCGGCATGCTGTTTTCTTTTGCGCGTTTCAAATCTTCCTGATTGGCCTGCAGAATTTCATCCGTATGGGCAACTAATGCATCGGCAGCCGCAATCAGCAGTTCATTTTTTTCTTTTGTGGTTAGTTTAGCCAGGATACGGGAAGCTTTTTTCGCCTGTTTTCCTAACTGATTGATGATTTCACTCATAATGCCTCCAGAAACTGATCCAGACTGTAATCCGGATCCTTATTTGCGACAAAGAACGTTCCCACTGTTTCACCCTGAATAATGCGGGAAATAATATGGAAGTCTTTCGCATTGGCAATCACCATATCACAGCCGCTTGCCCCGGCAAGTCTTGCTGCATTGAGCTTCGTTGCCATCCCTCCTGTTCCGACACCGCTTGACGCTCCTTTGCCAAGACTGAGAATTTCGTCGTTAATTTCATGGACTTCATCAATGAACTTTGCATCCGGGTTGCGGTTCGGGTCATCGGTATATAGTCCGTCGATATCGGATAACAGGATCAGCAGGTCAGCCTGTATTAAAGAGGCAACGATGGCACTTAATGTGTCGTTGTCCCCGAACTCGATTTCATCGGTGGCAATCGTGTCGTTTTCATTGACGATCGGGACAACACCTAAATCGAGCAGTTCCTCAAATGTATTCATCGCATTCGTACGTGCCGGATTATGGACGAGCGAGTATTTGGTCAGCAGAATCTGACTGCAGTGCTGCCCGTATTCAGAAAAGAATTTCTGATAGAGCATCATCAGTCGTGCCTGACCGACAGAAGCACAAGCCTGCGTTCTGGACAGCACATGCGGACGTCTTGGCAAACCGAGTGCCTGCCATCCGACCATGATGGCACCAGAAGAAACCAGGACAACATCTTTGCCGGCATTGCGCAGGGAGCTGAGCTGGCGGACAAGAACTTCCATCTTCGCTAGATCAAGCTTGCCTGTTTCCGGATAAGTCAGAGAGGAAGATCCGACTTTGATCACAATACGTTTTGCGTTTTTTATTCTTTCTCTTAACAGTTGCATGGGTTTATTGTAACGAAAAGAAAATTTTACGAAAGAAAATAACTCACTTTCAATCAATAGTTGCGGTTTCCGCACCGCTTTTTAAAAGTTTTCAGGTCGCAAAGATGAAATTTAGAGTTATTTTTACTTGAGATTTTTTCTGGACGTGATAAAATTCTATCTGTTGTCAGGATGTAGCTTAGTTTGGTAAAGTGCTTGGTTCGGGACCAAGAGAGCGCGGGTTCAAATCCCGCCATCCTGACCATTTTGAAAACATTCACCGCCTATGCGGTGTTTTTTTTTATCCTTTTCTAGCTTTGTCTGACTTCATTCTTTCTCCCTTTGTATCCGCCTCTTCATTTACTTCCAAAATTAAAAAGCTTTCTGTTGCGGACATTCATTCATGGTCCGTTCAACAGAAAGCTGTTTGTTTATTCATATCGCTGTTCAATCGAATTCTTCAAAGATCGCTATCTAGTAGACTACAGAAGAAGCCGTTCCTTCCTGGAAGGAATCAAAGACAGTCTCCATCGAAGCCGTATCCGTTCCGTACGGAGCCCATAGACCGAATACACACTGACCGACCTGACGGAAAAGCCATAAGCCTTCCCCGTTATCAAGAGTCACTAAGGACTGCTTATAGTTCTTACCATCCTGGTTTTCAACCGTTCCTTCGTCCGGAACGTAATTGTCAAAAGCACTGATCGCATCGTTTTCTTCCACAAACCATAATGCATAGACAAGCCATTCGGTACTGGGATTATATCCGCCAAAAGACTGGGTGATGTTTGGACGATCGGATAAACCGAGTTCACCGGCATTAATTGTTTTTAACTGCCAGCCTTCTGTCGTCAGATCCACTTCAATTGCTTCCTTGGCCTGTGTCGGTTTGACGGTTCCGGTATTGCTTGCCGGTTCGACTGCGCTTGTCTGCTGGCTGTCATTATTCGGGGCTGCCGGGGTGTTTTTGGATTTCGGACCACATCCGCATCCGGTTATAAACGTCGCCATCAGTGCGATCATCAGCCATCTTTTCTGCATAAATACTCCTTGTCTTTCCTTATCAATCTTAAAATATGCCTTATTCTTGGCACATTCCATCTTTTTCATTTCCAGATTGTCTGCATCACGTTTCATCTTTTTCTTATAAAACACCATGCAGAAAGTATTATAACGTTAATTTGCCCTGAATTCAGACAAAGTTTGAAAAGCGTCCAAGATGTCGGTACTTCCTGAATAATCCGCACAGAAACCAGAAAAAATGAGCCGTTTTTCTCTGATCAGAGAGGATACCGGCTCATAAATTGATTAAAAATAATTTAAAGTAAAGATAAAATGCAGTTTACTGAATGGTTTTATTCAACATTGAAGACGTAACGGTCAAGTCGCTCAAATGCTTCTTTAACCCGTGCTGTTGGTAAAGCAACGTTCATGCGGATGGAATAAGGTCCGTGGAACGGACGGCCATCCTGCCAGATTACACCGTATTCAATGCCCTTACGCATTAATTCATCAACGGGCATATTGTGTTCCCTGCACCATTCTGTGCAGTCGAGGAACAACATATATGTGCCTTCCGGCTTGCTTAAAGTCACACCTTTGAAGTGTTTCGTGATGTAGTCGTAAGCATAGTCGACATTCGCCGCAAGAACCTGATTGAGTTCATCCGTCCATTCCATACCTTCCTTACTGTAAGCACCGATCGATGCATGCATGCTTAAGACGTTCATGGAATTGTAGTGGCTTAAGGAAGCATATTTTGCATAGCGGTCTTTTAAAGTCGGGTTATAGATAATATGGTAGGAACCGACTAAACCGGCAAGGTTGAATGTTTTAGAAGGTGCATACATGGCGATCGTATTATTCTTCATCCATTCGTTGACCATCTGTGTCGGGATGTGGTAGTTTTCCGGACGGATCAGATCAGACCAGATTTCATCGGCGATGACTTTTACATCGTACTTTTCACAGAGAGCAGCCATTGCATCTAATTCTTCTTTTGTCCAGACACGGCCAGTCGGGTTATGCGGAGAACAGAAGACCATGGTATGGATATGCTGGTTGGCAAATTTATCTTCCATATCCGCAAAATCCATTCGCCATACACCCTGATCGTCAAGTTTCAGATCAGAGAGAACAATGTCGTAACCATAGCTAGATAAGGAGTTCGTAAAACCGATATACGTCGGGGAATGGACGAGGACTTTGTCCCCGGGAGCACAGAAGAGCTGCATCGCACTGACTACACCACCAAGAACACCGTTTTCATAACCGATGTGTTCCGGTTTTAATCCGGTTACACCATTGCGGGTTTCATGCCAGTGAATAATGGAATCAAAGTATTCCTTGCGCGGTTTGAAATAACCGAAAGCATGATGATTAAGACGAGTCTGCATCGCTTCAATAATGGATGGACAAGTCGGGAAGTTCATATCAGCTACCCACATCAGAATTAAATCAAAGCCTTCTTTCAGTTTTATCTCCGAAACAGGGATACTCGGACCCGTTCCGTCTTTCTGAGGAACATGAATGTAATCGACCGCAATCGCATCCTGATTGTGACGATCCATAATTGAGGTAAAATCGTATTTCATCTTAGTCGCCTTCCTTTTCATCTTTCCGGATCATAAAGAATACAGCGAAATTCCGCTCAATTCCGGGATTCTGTATCTTGAGAGGATTCATGATCCGAATAGTTTCATTTTACGCAATAAAGTGACGAATAACAGCCGGTCACCGGTTTTTGAAATCAGATTTCTCCACTTATCATCAATATCTATTCAAGAAATATGATTTCCCTGTTTCAGCTGTGGTTTCTTTCAAACTTTTCCGTTCCAAAAAAACAGCAGGGGAGGTATTCTCGCCTGCTGTTTGATTTTAATTCTATATTACTGAATTGTGATTCAGTATGAGTTGCCTTTTCCCCTACGGCTTAACCGAGATCTTCGCCGTTTGTTTCGATGACTTTCTTATACCAGTAGAAGCTGTCTTTTTTCATACGCTTGCCGCTTCCCTGTCCGAGGTCATCAAGATCAACATAGATGTAGCCGTAACGTTTGTACATTTCTGCACTTGAACTCGAAACAATATCGATCGGACCCCGGCTTAAGTAAGCAAGGATATCCACACCATCAAGAACGCATTCTTTAAGCTGCTCAATGTGCTGTCTTAAGTATTCAATGCGGTATTCAT
>JBJEFF010000152.1:0-29191 GCA_051873775.1 Allobaculum sp.
CTTCAACTGTATCGAGGACGCCGAGTCCGTTTTCAGCAATCGTGAGCGGTACACCATAACGTTCCCAGTACTGAGAGAGGGAGTTGTAGAATCCGAGCGGATCAGCACGCATTCCCAAGGTGTCGGTTTCAGGTAAGGATTCTGTTCGCCGTCTAACGGAGTCATCGTGTTCTTGTTGTGGTCGACAATACGGGTGTAGTAGTAGGAAATCGCCAGGAAATCAACCGGATGTTCCTTTAACAGTTTTTCATCTTCTTCAGTGATGTCAAGATGAATGTTGTTTTCGGCAAAGTAGCGTAATGCATAAACCGGATATTCACCGCGGATCTGAACATCAGTGAAGAAGTACTGCATGCGGTTTTTCTTGAGGGTGATGACAATATCTTTCGGATCGCAGGTTGCCGGATACATTGTCCCATCGGCAACCATAGTTCTCATCTGTGCCTGAGGATCGACTTTTCTTGCATACTCGACAATTTCAGCACAGGCAACGAACTGGTTGTGAACTGCCTGGTACATCAGTTCTTCCATTTTTTCCGGAGCAGCCTGATCTTCATACAGACCTAAGCTTCCGAACTGTATAGCTGGAATCAGGTTAATCTGGTTGCAGACGATCCAGTATTTAACTA
The DNA here is from genome assembly GCA_051873775.1 of Allobaculum sp. Taxonomy (GTDB): domain Bacteria; phylum Bacillota_I; class Bacilli_A; order Erysipelotrichales; family Erysipelotrichaceae; genus Allobaculum. The sequence continues at coordinate 630 of JBJEFF010000152.1, forward strand.
TACCTTTGTAGCGGTCATGCAGCACTTTTCCGTAGCGGACAAAGAAGTTACCCACTTTGCGGTTCGCAAAACCACCGTATTCGACAATCAGATTTAACGGAATATCGTAGTGGGACATTGTGATGACTGGTTCCATTCCATCCGCAACAATTTCATCGATCAGACGATCGAAGAATTCTAGACCTTTTTCGTTGGGAGTTTCTTCGTCGCCGTTCGGGAAAATACGGGACCAGGAAATGCTGGTGCGGAATGACTTGAAGCCCATTTCCTGCATTAACGCAAGATCTTCTTTATAAGTGTGGTAGAAGTCGATACCGTGACGTTTCGGATAGTAGTTTTCGGTATCGGTCATTGCTGCTTTGATGGCTGTGAGGGTTCCGCCGCCTTCTTTTTCGATATGAGAACGGTTGATGTTTGTGTCATAAGCGTGGATATCGGAGGAAGATAATCCGCGTCCGTCTACATCATAAGCACCTTCAATCTGGCATGCTGCTACTGCGCCGCCCCATAAAAAGCCTTCCGGAAATCCTGTTGGAATCTGTTTTATACTTTTGCTCTTTCGTTGATTGATATTCTTATATGAATTGTATTTAAATCATTTTATGTATTTTCTTTTAAAAAAAATGGCAGTAGCCAATTATGGATACTGCCACAATGGATCGCTTAATCTAAATTTTCGCCGTTGCTTTCAATGACGTTCTTATACCAGTAGAATGAATCTTTACGCATACGCACACATTCTTTCGGATCATCATCTGTGCGGTCTACGTAGATGAAGCCGTAGCGTTTCTTGACGCCGTTGCTTGTGGACAGCAGGTCAAGTGCCGACCATGGGCAGTAAGCCAGCACTTCGACACCGTAGTCCATTGCCCGTTTCATGGCTTTGATATGTTCTCTTAAGTAGTCGATGCGGTATTGATCGTGAATTTTGCCATCTTCAGTGAGGGTATCATAAGCCTCCAGACCATTTTCGGTGATCTTCAGCGGTTTGCCATAGCGCATGTAGATATCGCGGAAGAGGTATTCAAGACCAGTCGGGTCAATTGCCCAGTCCCAGTCCGTTGTATCCAGCAGCGGGTTCTTGCACATTTTTCTTGATTGCCTTTCTAGCGCTGCTAGCAAGGAATCCGCTTGACATGCCAGTTCCGCAGTATAATAGAACTTTAACTGTTTCCATCTTGATGATCTCCTTTCATCGTTTGACACTTGCATTATCACCAATTCAGAAACCCTCTCAACTCGTCTTTTTCACGCTAAAGTGAAAATGAACTCTTCCCCTTTTGCGGGAAATTAATGTTTCACCATACGGTGAAAAGAGAGTCAGTCCGCATTTCTGAATTTGCCGTATGATATTTGTACTTTTTTTAATCAGTGCGTTTCGCCTATATAAAAAATCTGGTGAAGAATATGAATAAAAATCAAATTGAAATGATCCAGATCCTCTCTAAACAGAACCAGCCAATGACTTCATCCGCTCTTCAGGTCAGCTCGCCTTCTATTAAGAACTATGTCCATGAAAGCAACGGTTTATACGGGAAGAGTATTATCATTTCTTCACGCAACGGATATTCTCTTAATCCCGGCACGAATATTTCCCTGCTGATTTCAAATGATGAAGATGACATTCCTCAGACAAATGAAGAACGTGCCTACTACATCATTAAGCAGCGGATCCTTAATCGAACTTCCGATTTCGATCTATTTGATTTAGCGGATTATCTGTGTATCGGATATTCAACACTGAAGTCTCTGATCTCAAAAATGAACAAGATATTTTCCACCTATGATGTGGAGTTTGTCTGTGAAAATGACATCCTGCGCATCGTCGGTTCCGAATACAATAAGCGCAAACTCATCAGCTATGTCATTAACGAAGAGCAAGACAAAGCTTTATCAACATCAACCTTCTTGCCAGTAACTTCGTTAATATTGATGTTGCTGCCCTGCAGGCAATCATTCAGCAGGTATTCAGACAGCACCAGTACTATTTAAATGACTTTGCGCTCTCCAATCTGCTGACCATCATTGACCGTGAACTGAGCGGGAATGAATTCGATGTCGGTCAGTCTTCCTTTGAAATTGACACCATTCAAGAAAAGGAACTCCTCGAACATCTCATTAGACGTATTGAAGAAACATTTGAAATAAAACTGAATCACTATGAAAAATTTGAAATTTATACTTTATTTAAAGCCAATGCGAACTTCTCGCTTGAATCGTCCAACGACGATCTGAAAAAAGTGGCCGGCGATTTGATCATCGAACTGACTCATGAATATGTAGAAAAAATCAATAATCTGTACATGATCGACTTATCGAGTCCTTCGTTTACAACCCCGTTTTCCCTGCATTTAAAGAACCTGATTTTCCGGGCTTCCTCCGGACGCTATACCACAACCCGATGGCTAAAGCCATACGATGCAATAGTCCGATCGTCTTCGATATTGCGATTTTTCTCTTTAGATCTGATGGACCGTTTTAACATCACGATCAACGAAGATGAAGCCGCCTTTCTTGCGATGCATATCGGCGGCGAAATCGAACGTCAGACGATCAACAAGAACAAGATTCCTGTCATTCTTGTCTGCCCGGACTACCATTCCATGTCTTCTACGATCATGAATACTCTGATGCTCAATTTCGCTAACCAGATCAATATCGTCTGTTCGGTCTCCGATGAAAGTGACATTGATCACGTCCCTCAATCCAACTACATCGGCATGATCTTTACGACCATTCCGCTTCTCAAACCGCATCCGAAAATGACGACCGTAACCATTTCCCCGTTCAATCTGAGCAGTCAGTTTGAAAAGATTCAGAATGCGATTATGGACTGCTCGGAAACCTACAAAGATACAAAACTGAAGATCAATTTCCATAATTTCCTGGAAGAAAATCTGTTCTTCTATACTCCAAAAGCCCTGCAAAAAAACGAAGGGATGGAACATATGTTCAGCCTTTTCGAAGAAAAAGAATACGTTGAAGATGATTTCCGCGAAAAAGTCAGACGACGTGAGAATGCCGCTCCGACCGCATTCGGCTCTGCGGCCATTCCCCATGCCGTGGAAATGGATGCGATCAAGACGAGTATCGCCGTCGGTATTTCGAAAAAAGGCTTCCAATGGGAGAACAATAATGTTCATATTGTGTTCCTTCTTGCGATCAACAAGGCGGATCAACGAAATTTCCGTCACCTGTATGAAGCTCTGATTTCACTCTGTTCGGATGATTCGATGATTCAGGAAATCCGGAACTGGACAACGTTCCGTGATTTTAAGCACCTGATTTACTCGCGAATTGACATGAAAGAGGAAGAATAAATAGAGTGGGCAAAGATATATGGAAAATGAAAACGACCCGTTCCATTCATTGGAAATCGGGTCGTTTTTGCTTTATTTATAGTTCTTTTTCCATCTCATACTGTCTTACAAAACAGGTAAAGCCAATTGCCTTCATAAAGGCATTTGTTGCAGGATCATCCGCATTAATATTCACCGCTCTCAACCCACAACCTTCGGTCTGTCCTGCAAGATCCTGCAGAATTGCCGTACCGATTTTATGGCGTCGATACTTAGGATCAACCGCAAGCTGAGGAATGCTGCCGGACTTTTTATCAATAACGCCATAGCCGACAATATGATCCCCTTTTTTGGCGAGTGTATACATATATGCATCTTCACTTGCCATAACAGCATCAATGGAATTCTGCCAGGAAGGACAATCATTCCAGAATGTCCGGATCAGATTCCACCTGGCTTCATTTAAATGATCCACACGTTCAAGATGGCTGTTTTCCGGGAAAGGGATTTCTGTATCGAAATTTTTATATGTCCGTTTATAACAAATGAATTCACGGCTAACTTTAAAGCTCTGCTTGGTATAGAGGCGTACCGCACTGTCATTATCCTGAATGACTTCAAGCAGATAGACTTCAATCTGTTTGTGAGCACAGACTGAAGAGAGATATTCAAACATCTGGCTCGTGATCCCCGTATGACGGTATGCGGGAATCACCGCTGTTCCTGAATCATAAATCGTTCGTCTGCCTTTCCACATGCGGACTCCGTTTAAGACAAATGCGACTAATTTCCCTTCCTCAAATGCCCCAAGGGAGGCATCGAGTGCTAGTCCGTTACACTTCATTTTCGATTCAAAGTCTTCAAAGGACAACGCCATCGGTACATCATAGTCTGAAAAAGCTTCTAGAAATGCCTGATGTATGAGATGAAGATCCGTATTTTCAAGAGTCTTATATTCCATATTCCACCAGAGTCAGTTCTCTATTCCTGTTCTGCTCTGTCGAGCAGACCGGCATATTCAAATGCCTGATACAGACCATCATCGAGAACGGCTGCGGTGATGTAATCGGCATGTTTCTTGGTTTCTTCCGTCGCATTCCCCATCGCGATCGCAAGATCCGCGGCATCGAGCATCGTGATGTCGTTTTCCGAATCGCCTAGCGCAATCGTACGATACTTCTTTCCCAGAATGTTTTGAACGATTTCAAAGGCGTTGCCCTTGTTATAGGATTTCTGCGTAATTTCTCCATTCATCAATTCATCTTCATCCTGCACGCCAAAGATCGTGAAAACCACGTCTTCTTCTTCAAAAATAGGATCGAGCGAGCCCATTTCCACATCAACCAAAGAGAGCTTCATGACTTCTTCATAATCTTCTTCCTTCATTTGGGAAAAATCAGGCATAGTGATGTATTCAAATGCTACTTTGACGCGTTCTTCCTGCTCTTCGTCCATTTTAAATCCTGCATCAAAGCGCTGGCGGCTGCGATCATTGCCAAACAGTTTTTCTGAGCCTTCTGTGGCAATGCCGATCTCATACTTGGAGAGTTTTTCAAGGAGACGTTTTGTCTTGGCAACCGGAAGCGGCTGGAAGAAAATACGTTCTCCATTTAACCAGATCTCCGCTCCTGCCGCATAAACCTGACCATTTAAAGGCAGATCCTTCAATTTGGGCCATGCTGTACAACGAGTTCTGCCGGTATTCGCCAAAATGAGATGTCCGTTTGCGACAGCCTGACGTATAGCGACAAGCGCAGATTCTGGAATAACTTCGTTCCACCATAATGTGCAGTCAAGATCGACAAAAACCATTGATTTCATTCTTTGTCCTCCATTTCGCAAAGTCCGATGATCCGCATTGCTGATTCTCTTTCTTCCTATTTTTTATTATTCATACCGGATCGATCCTTTCGTCTCCGGCTGTTCTGTTCAGTTGCTTTATCAAAAGTATATCGAACCACCTGCTCTTATGCCGGTTTTTGTGGATTCCCCGCTCGGTGCGCCATAAAGAAAACCTCCGTATTCTGGTTCCGGAGGTCTGGAATTCAGTTCATTTTTTTACTTAAACGAGATCGTGCTTAGGAAGATAGATCGTAAAGACAGCACCAGAAGTTCCGTCCGCCCGGTCATCGATCCGGATTGAACCATCATGAGCTTTCAGAATCGATTCGCAGATTGGCAGTCCTAAACCGATTCCCTTAATTGAATTAGCCGTTTTCGGTTTGGTCGTATAGAACATCTTAAATGCGTTGTCTTTTTCTTCCTGACTCAGTCCGCAGCCATGGTCGGCTACTGAAACACAGATCTGATTTTTTGATGTATCCTCATCTACCGTCACTTCAATCGGCATGCTGGTCGGCGAATACTTATTGGCATTGTCAATCAGATTGATAATAACCTGCTTAATCAGCGAAGCATCCATCGAACTTGTCAGAATATCATCCGGATACTGTACGTCAATCTGACGTTCCGGCACTCGCAGGCTGATTGTTTCAACAGCCGAGCTGACAACATCTTCGACAACCATGACTTCTTTTTTCAGACTCATCGTCTGGTTCTGCAGACGGGTAAGAGAAAGAACATTCTGAACTAAAGTAGACAGCCAGTTGCTTTCTTTATAGATCGAATTGACGAGTTCATATTCCTCGGAATCCGGCTCGAGCATTGACTGCAGGATTTCCGTCGTGCCGATGATCCCGGCAAGTGGTGTGCGCAGATCATGGGAAATCGAGCGCAGTAAATTGGTCCGGTAACGTTCCCGTTCAATATCGAGTTCAGCCTGAGCCTGCTGTTTCGAGATCATCAGTTTATCAATGACAAGACCCGATGCTTCACCCATCGTATTGACTAAGCGGAATTCCGGTTCCGTAAAATGAGCGGCGACATCCGCGGGAATAGCCATTGAGGCACGGATTTTTCCTTCGCGGTTAAACAGCGGCCATTCATACTGCTCCTGATCCTGATTATAGTAGTAGCCAGTCTTTGGTTTATATTCGTACTCGGAAAAATCACGGTTCAGATTGGTCGGAACTTCATGAAGGATCTTATGGTCTTTCATCAGAGTAAATGTTTCCTGGGGTCTGCCTTCATCATCAAAGAAAAGCAAACGGCAGTTGGTATCAAATACATCCGCAATATTTTTCAGAATTAACTCGACGACTTCATCGATCGAATCTGCGCCGGATAAGTCTTTAGTCAAATGATACAGAACCTGATTTTCTTCCTCACGCCGTTTTGCGGTCAGTTCACCGCGGCGCACACGGCTCATAATTGAAGAAATCATAATCGAAATAACGAGCATTACTCCCGTCGTCACCATCATAAACGGTGTCGGATGTGAAAAGGACAGCGACGGGGTTGCCAGAAAATAACTGTAGCCGAATGCCATGATAATGGAGGCAAGAATTCCGTAGAAACTGCTTGGCGTCATGGCGGATGTCAGAACAATGGCGAGAATATATACACAGATACAGGTATCGTTCGGGGCACCGGCTTCCAGGATCGCATCGCCGATAATCATTGCACCGAAACAGAGTGCCAGTGTTAGAGAAATATCTTTGATTTTTAAATAAAAAGGATTCTTCATGTGTTAACCTGATCCTCCTTCTCTTTTATCTCATATAGAGGGATTTACTATTAAAAAAATTAATCTGTTCTTAATCCTATGATAAACGCACTTTTAAAAACTTTCCATATTTATAAATCAAATAATCTTAATAAACGTTTATATTATCGGATAGTTAATACATTTTATGTCTTTGTTCTGAAGACAATTGTCTAAATTTCGTAAAAATCAGTTATTTCGGATATTAAGATGACCCTAAGACTCAAACTGGTTTTTCGAATTTATATAATCCATATTCTATAAGTTCCTCTTATCGGTGAGGATATTTATCACGCATTTCAAAATATAAAGAAAAAGCTCTCACAGACAAGAACAACTGATCTTCAGGCTTATACAAGTCTTTGACCGTTCTTTGTGAGAGCTTTATGAATAAAACTTTAATGATCTTTAATAATCCTTGCAGGATCTAGTCTTTTTTTCCGGTAAAGAAGACGCTTTTCTTTTCGCCTTTTCCATAGGCAAGGGCATCCGCAAGGTAACCCTGATAGACATCCACCAGTCCGTCGAGATAGGCGATCAGTTCGTCATTCTCGTTTTTCAGCACCTGCATCGCACAGTTTGCGGCAGCAGCTTCGGTTCCGGCTAACAGTGCCATTGCGACAATACGCGGAAAGCCGCGGAATTCTTCCGTGCACAGTTCACCGAACGCATCCGATTCAACAATGGAAAAATAAACCGGCTGAATATTGGTCGGCGCAAGAAGGACGTTCATTAAATTATCGTAATTATGAATGTACTGGACAACCTGATCATTGCAGTAATCGAGCAGGTCTTGATAAACGCGGACATTCGGCATACTGGAAGCCTGCGCACTTAAAGCTCTATAGTTAGAATCCATGACCTGAAAAGTCAGGTTCAGAATTTCATTTAATCTCTGTTCGTCGAGAACTCGGTGAAGTTCATTGTGAAGATAATCCATATCAAAAACCTCCTTGCCTATATTCTAAGATGAAACTGGCATTTTTCTTTTCATGATGCCCGATTGAAAACCGACAATGTTTCACTAACTATTATTCTAACGATGATTTTCCTCTCTTTAATGCGTTTGTTTTACTTTCACGAAAAAATAAGAAAGTCTGCGGAATTCATTTCTTCTTCTCTAAACCGATTGTGAAAAACTGCATGCATAAAATGAAACTTGTTCTAAAAAAGTCATTTGAAGAGACTTTTTTACCTGCTCTTCAAAGAGGCATCGTCATAAAAGGTTCATTTTTCCATTTTATCCTGGCTATAATAAAGTCAAATGTTCAGACAGGAAAGAAAGATAAAGATGAACCAGACGGATTTAATGACGCGGCTATTGCGTTATACCAACGATAATTTCAAACGGGATATCAACTACGAAATCGCCTTGCAGCTGTTAATCAACTTTGACAAGATTCCGGATATGTCCTTAACGGAAATCGCCGATTTGTGTTATGTATCCAATGCGTCCATTTCCCGTTTTGTGCGCCATTTCGGTTTTACGGGATTTACGGATTTCAAGGAAGCGGCTAAAAAGGCTTTAAGTATCGATACGGACTATTCCCGCGAAATCACGCGGGCTGACAAGGAAAACCTCCAGCCGATTTATCGCCGGTATACGGATGAAATCATTCATAATCTCGAATTCGCTTATGAACATATCGACTTTGCCCAGCTGGACCGGGTGTGCAAGATGATTCAGGATGCTCCTGAAGTCTGCGTATTCGGCTTAGAATTCTCCACACTAATGGGACAGCACTTCCAGTCCCGTATGGCCATGATGCATAAACTCGTCAAAATCGGTTTAACAACCGAAAAGCAGGAAGAAATTGCGCGCAGCCTGCCGGAAGGCGCTGTAATTCTAATTGCGAGCATGGAAGGCGGCTATTTCTATCGCAATGCCGATATCATCGACATTCTTAAACGGAAAAATATCAAATGCGTTACGATCACGATGCATCCGGATTATAAACTGATGGATGTTTCCGATGAAATCATGATCTGCGGCGAATACAACAATAATACTGAAGGACGCGTTTCCCTTCTCTATCTGATCGAGATCGTCATCATGCATTACCGCATCTCGTACTACCAGATCGAAAGTGAAGACGATCAGTCCCGGAACTAAGATTATTTTTACGGCTTATCTGCGATAGGTAAGCCGCTTTTTCATGATCTGAAAAGCGAACCTTCACCGTGAAAATCTGCACCTCTTCCTGATAAGGCGAAGAGAGAAAACTCTTTTTATACTGGAGACACTTAAGAAAGAAGAGGAAATCAAACATGCAAAACTTCATGAACTGGATGGAAGCCACGCTGGTTCCCATCGCCAACAAATTCTCCACAAATCGTTATCTCAAAACGATCTCAGCTTCAGTAATGAAGCTGCTGCCGATCATCATGACCGGATCCATTATCTCCATTTTCGCTAATCTGCCAATTGACGCTTACACGAACTTCATCAACTCCACCGGTCTGGTGAATCTCATTACCGCAATTCCGGCTGTCACAACCGAAATGTTGTCGGTATACGTTGCCTACTCTGTCGGAAGCGAAACGGCTCAGAACTTCGATCATCCGGATGATCACTTCATCTGCGGAATTCTCTCCCTGGTGTGCTATATGATGATGATCCCGATCACAGATGGTGCCATCAATACCACTTATCTTGGAACACAGGGGATGTTCGTTGCCTTAATCGGCGGTATCTTCTGCGCAAGAGTCATTCTGTGGGTTAAAGACAAGAATTTTACCATCAAAATGCCGGAAGGTGTTCCACCTATGGTCGGTAAATCCTTCACAGCTTTAATCCCGGCTTTCGTGGTCGTGATTCTATTCTCCATCATTAAAATGCTGTTCGGACTGACTCCGTTCAACAATCCGATCGACTGCATCTACTCCCTGATCCAGACACCATTGTCTTCTCTGACAAGCTCCTTACCGACATTTCTGCTTTTACTGGTCATTGCTCAGGTTTTATGGTTCTTCGGTGTTCACGGTTCCTACTCTGTATTACCGTTGCTCTTCCCGTTATGGTTTGCGTTCGCCGCAGAAAATACAGAAGCACTCGCAACAGGTGCTGCCATTACTCACTCCTTAAATGCCGCGATGTGGGACTTAGCCTGCATCGGTGGTGCCGGTGCCACAATCGGTCTTGTTACTTTAATGCTTTTCAAATCCAAATCTGCCCGCTACAAAGAATTCGGAAAAATTGTTTTCCCTTGCGGTGTCTTCGGAATTAACGAACCGGTTATCTTCGGTTTACCAATGATGCTCAATCCACTGATGTTTATCCCATTCGTCATTGCGCCGGTTGTGATCGTCTCCCTGGCATACGCATTAATCCAGATGGGCATCATCACTGCCCCGGTGGGCATTGTCGGTGCCGGATCCATCCCGCCATTCTTCCATGGCTTAGTCAATGGCAGCCTTTCCTTCGGAATCTATGAACTGGTTGCGGTTGTGATCTCCATCCTGATCTACTATCCATTTTTCATGATTCTCGACCGTCAGGCTGTTAAAGAAGAAAACGAAATCGTTAACGAAAAGGAAAACGCAAATGCTTAATCAGACATTCTTATGGGGTGCCTCCACTTCTGCCTTCCAGTGCGAAGGCGCCACTCTTGAAGACGGAAAAGGTTTAGCGACTGTGGATGTCCGCAAAGTCCCGGAAGGAATTGCGGACACCTCAGTTGCGGCCGACCATTATCACCACTGGAAAGAAGATATCGAATTATTAAAAGAACTCGGCGTGAACTGTTACCGTTTCTCCTTTTCATGGAGTCGCATTATGCCAGATGGCGAACAGGTAAACGAAAAAGGTCTGCAGTTTTACGAAAACATTATCGATACCTGCATCGAAAATGGCATTGAACCGCTTCCTACCCTCTATCACTTCGAAATGCCTCAGGCTCTTGTTGACAACTACGGCGGATGGCTCGATGAACGCACGATTGATGCCTATGAAAAGTATGCGATTACCTGCTTCAACCGTTTTAAAGGCAAAGTCAAAAAATGGGTGACGATCAATGAACAGCTGATTGCCTCTGCCGCAAGTGATCTTCACGGGATTCACTTTGATAATCCCCTCCTCCAGCAGAAAGCGATCTATCAGATCAGCGCAAACATGTCGATTGCCGAAAAGAAAGCAATGGTTGCTTTAAGAAAAATCGATCCGAACGCAAAAGTCGGTCCGGTCTGCTCGATTCAGATTGTCTATCCCCATTCAAGCGCACCAAAGGATGTCAAAGCTGCTTATGATGCAGAAGAAATGATGATGTTTTCTCTGCTCGACATGTCCGTATTCGGAACTTACCCGAACACGTATCAGCACTATCTGAAGACAAAAGGTATGCTACCGGAAATTTCTAAAGAAAACGAAGAAATCCTGAAGAATGCCAAACCGGATTTTATCGGGATTAACTACTACTTCCCGCTCTGTGTCAAAGCAGGTACAGAAATGGACCGTTCCAAGCTGCCGCCATTCTGGCGTTGCGATCTGTTTGATGTCGTCGATAACGAAAATCTGCCGACTAGCGAATGGATGCCAAATGGTGTGGATCCGCAGGGATTATATGCCGGAATCCGCAAAATATATGATCGCTATCACCTGCCGATGATCATTACTGAAAACGGCCTGGCACTCTCGGAAACCATCTCTGAAGATGGTCAGGTTCACGATCAGGCGCGTATTGAATATCTGCAGGCGCATATCGAAAAAGTTGAACAGGCCCGAGAAGAAGGCTATCCGGTCTTCGGCTACTGTCCATGGTCACTGATGGATTTAGTCAGCAGCCACCAGGGATTTAGAAAACGTTATGGCCTGATCTATATTGACCGGACCGAAACCGATCCGAAACAGTGCCGCCGCATTCCAAAGGACAGTTTCTACTGGTATCAGAAGAAAATTAAAGGCGAGTAAGAAACAGAAGCCAATTAAAAACGAAGACGAATAAGAAACAGAAGAGAGGATAAACAGATGATCGATTTAAAAGAATACCCTGCAATCTCCTTTGACGACAAATTTCTGCTTGGCGCCGCAACAGCCGGTCAGCAGATCGAAGGCCATAATAATTCATGGCATGATGATCCGCGCTATCAGCCGGACATTCATTACACCGGTTCAAAATGGATGCCTGCCGGAAAAGCATGCAACTCCTATAAGCGCTGGGCGGATGATTTAAAACTAGTTAAAGATCTGCGTATGAATGCATACCGTTTCTCCATCGAATGGTCGAGAATCGAACCGGAAGAAGGCAAGTTCAATCAGGAAGCGATTGAGCACTACTTGACGATTCTCAAGCAGCTTAAAGAAGATCACATCACGACAGTTGTGACCCTGCACCACGTCTCCCATCCGGTCTGGTTCCATGATCTCGGATCCTTTGGCAACATGAATAACCTGTCCTACTTCTTACGCTATATCGAAAAAGTTCTGCCGGTCTATGCCCCTTATGTCGATTACTGGATTGTTCTCAACGAATTAAACCAGCCTTTTGAATACAACGTACAAGAGCGCATGAATATGCTGCAATACCATGCCCATGCGTATCATTTAATTAAAAAGTACACGGATGCTCCGGTGTCGAGTACGATTTCCTATGCCGCCAAGGCACCTTACCGCACGAAGTTTGATACACCGGACCGCATTCTTGCCGAATATACCGACTGGATGGAACTGGAATTCTTCTTCCATGCCGAACGGACCGGCGAAATTATCTTCCCGGGGCATGATGCGGTTTACTGTCCGGAACTGAAAGGTTCAATGGACTTCTGGGCGGTCAATATTTACATTCGACAGCTGATCAATTCCCGAAAAGCGTTCTTTAAAGATGATCACTATACAGCATCCCACTTTAAAGCTCTTGCTTCTCAGCCGTTCTTTACGGAAGAGATCCACCCGGAAATTATCATGGAAGCCTGTCAGCGCCTTTCGGATAAACCGATTCTTTTTACCGAAAACGGCATTGCGTGCGATAGTGATGACCGCCGCATTGAATACGTATCCGCCTTTTTACAGGCGATTCATCAATGCATGGATCAGGGTGCCAATGTCATCGGTTATCTGTACTGGTCCTTACTCGATAACTGGGAATGGGGCAGCAACAATCCGAAATTCGGTCTTGCCTATACCGATGAAAACGATGACCGTATTGTCAAAAAATCCGGCAAGTTCTACGGCGAAATCTGTAAGCAGCATGGACTCAATCAGGAAATTATCAATCAGTTCTACCATAAATAAGGTAATAAACAAAAACTAACAAAACTAACTGCGTAAACTCTCCTCAATCAGAATCAGCTTTAATCATTCAAATCGCCCTTAATCCATAAAAAAGTGCCGGCTTACGGAACCAACATCTCACTAAAGATGAGATGAGTCCGGATTGCCGGCTTTTTCAATTCTTCAATCTTGGTCAGGGTCAGGCTTAAAACAATCAGCCCGTTATTCTTCCTCTCTGTTCCCTGCTTTTGGTCTGTTTTCCAGTTCGGCTCCATACTGGAAAATGTACGATAACAGAAGCAGGATAAAGCCGATCACCAGATTATCGCCATCACCCCAGCCTTCATAACCGACATTCAGAATTTCGCTGATGATCCCACAAAGTACTGCTCCGGCAATAGAGAGGGCAATATTAAGAATGCCTAATCGTCTGACCAGATAAGCTCCTCGATCACTGAACGGCGTGCCATCTGCCTGTTCAGTTTTAAAATACTGCCCGGCAAATACACACAGGACAATACTGATCATCGCCATTACCAGATTTTCGATCATCGAAGAAGTCAGTTCATTCATCCCGCTAACTCCGGTCCAACTCAGTACTGTATCCGCATCTAATCCGGCAAAGCTTCCACCGCTTTTCCATACTGAAATCCCGATCAGCCCTCCGATGACAAGAATTGCCCATACAATGGCGATAACCATGAAAATCTTCGTTAAAACTTCAAAAATATGCATTCCCTTCTGAATGGTCTGTAACTGTTTCATAATCTCTCCTTTTTAAACCGACTGTCGGTCTGTAATAATTCAAAAAAATAAAATCAAAAAATATATTCATTTCACAAATGTATTCATTCTTACAGGATCCGCTAAATACGGATCCCTGATCTCTATGCCTGCTTCAACTCTCCCTGCTCAAGTGTCCGGATACTTGAAATCAAAGAAAGCCCGATCGACACCACTGCTAAAGCGATCCCCGCAACAAGGACTACCATTGCACAGCCTCGCCCAATACTCAGATCAAACGAGATTGCGATACGGTCAGCCATGCTTCCCGCAAAGGCATAGGAGATGACATAGCCGATCTGACTGACAAATCCGATGACGCCCCATGCCCGACCCTGCAGTTCGTTGGCAATGTTGGTCCGCACCAGATAATCAAGCGCACTGTTGGCGAATGGTAACATCGCAAAAAACGCAAAGCCGTAAACGCAGATCACAATCAGATTTTCGAACAGCGCAAATTCCGCCATGCAGATGCCCGCAATCAGCAGTGAACTCCATAGAACCCGGACATAATTTTTACGGATCCCTTTAATCCCGAGATATACGCCTGACACTAACATACCGCAGGCACAGATCGTCTCCACTATTACAAGAACCGTACTGTTCGCAAAACTCAGAATCAACGGCTGGCAGAGGACCTGGATTGTTCCGATCAGACAGTTCATCAGTGAAGCCACGACGATCAGAATCAGAATTCCCCGCTTTTGGATGATCGCATTCCATCCGGTTTTAAAACTTTCCATAAAGGATTCCGATTCTTCCTTCTGTTTTACCGCAATATCCTTTCGCACTGCAGCCGCAGCCAGTACGGTCGGAAAGAATGTCAGCACATCGATCAGTAATAATACCGAAAAATCAAATTTGATCAGAAGTATCCCCGCCAGAACAGGAGATATCAGATAACCGGCATTGGAAGCTAAGCCCATCATTCCGCTAGCCCTGGCATATTCCTGTTCGTTTAAAAGATCAGTAATCGTTGCCCGAAACGATGGTTCGAGCAGCGCCGCAAATGACGAACTGATAAAGACTCCCAGACAGATCTGCCAAAGACTTGCCCCGCCATTTAACATACAGAACCAGATATAGAAAATCCCAAGAGCTGAAAAACTGTCACCGATCATCATCATGACGCGCCGGTCATAACGGTCAGCGAGTACTCCGGCAAATATACTGAACAGAATCAGCGGCAGAAATGCACAAAGACTAACTGTTGCCATGCTTGCCGCACTACCTGTCCGGTTAAAGACGTAAATCGCCAGTCCGAAATTGGTCAGTCCGCTTCCGGTTGCGGAAATTAGCTCTGCCGCCCATAACACCAGAAATCTTGAAAAATTACTTTTATGCTGAATATAAATCCCTCCTTGTCGACCGACTGTCTGTCTATATCTATCCGAAAAAACAGGGGGATAATCTCCCCGTTTATATGGAATGATCATTACTGTTCAAAAAGCGGAATCAGCGCTTCCTGCATGCTTCCCTGCGGCATACCGAGAATCCGTTCGGTATGGTAGATGAATGCCGCAATTTTACGCGCTCTGTTTTCATCATCAGCGAGAGTATCAAAAGCGTTCATCGCATAGATCAGCGTCATCTCTGCGGCTTCATAGGGATAATTGTTATGACATAAGCCCTGTTCAATACCTTCTTCAATCAGCTTCGCACAAAGCGGAGTGACCCCAGCCAGTACGCTTTCCTGCATTTTCTGATGCATCAGCGCATTCTGCGGTCGGTGAACCTGTTCGAGAAGTTCTTCTCCGATTGCGCTATTGGCATTAATCGCGAGAATCATCTGTGTCATTCGAAGCAGAACCGGCTTGTCCTGTTCTGAGGCAATCTGTGCCGCTTTTTTTAGACGTTCCTGAGTAAAGCGCATAATCAGGGCATCGAGAATTTCCTCTTTGGACTTGAAATGATAATAGAGCGTACCCCGGGCAATGCCGACTTCACTAAGGATGTCATTGGTACTTGTCTTATCAAATCCCTTGGTCACAAACAGATGTTCTGCCGCATCGAGTATCTCATTTTTGCGGATGGCAGCTTCTTTTACAACACGCATTGTTCCGATCCCTTCCTTTACGAATCACAACCGACAATCTGTCGGTTAAAGTCTAGCATATCCCTTTCCGGATTTCCATTTTTCATTTTTTATAATTTTTCCTCCCTCTCCTGAACGTCGTTCACATTTTTGATTTTTCCCTGCTGATTTTCTTTTTAACTTATTGACTACCAGGTCAATTTGTCCTACCACCATTTCCGGATATTGACCGTGCGGTCACTTTTTTATGGAGGTGAATCCATGAAACGTGAAGAAAAGAATCTTCAGACTAGACGCAGAATCCTCGATGCCGCCCTTGAAGAATTTTCCGCTCAGGGGTACAGCAGTGCATCGACGAATACAATCTGCACCAGTGAAGGCATTTCCAAAGGGATTGTCTACCACTACTTTGAAACCAAAGACGGACTGTTTCTCGCCTGTGTCGATGAATGTTTTACGCGTTTAACCGAATACATCCGGCAGAACATGTCGGAAAAAGAAGATCCCAAAGGACGTCTGGAAGATTATTTTGCGGTCCGTTCCCGCTTTTTCTATTCCTATCCGGTTTACCAGCGGATTTTCGGGGAAGCTGTTCTTCGGCCGCCTAAACACTTAAAAGAAGAAATCCAGAAAAGTAAGAAAAGCTTTGAAGATCTCAATATTGAAATTCTCAAACAGCTGCTTTCCTCGATGAAACTGCAGGATGGTATTTCGATTGAAGAAGTCATCGACATCTTCCGCCAGTTTCAGGATTTCATATCCGTTCAGTATCAGGTGTCTGCACCCGAACATGAAACGTTCGATCAGTATACAGAAAAATGCCGCAAAGCTTTGAATGTTCTGCTTTACGGCGTCATAGAAAGAAAATAACAATGGCAAACAAAGATATTAAAGAACAGACTTCGGTTTTAGCCGACTTACCGCCTGCTCAATCGATTATCAAACTGGCAATTCCGGCAACGCTTGCCCTTCTTGCCAAAGCAATCTGCAACCTTATCGATACGGCGTATATCGGCATGCTCAATTCCGATATTGCCTTAACTGCAGTCGGTGTCACCGTTCCGTTACTGTTAATCATGGTCTCCATTGAAAACATCTTTGCCGCTGGTGCTGACGTTCTTGCCGGCAGACAGCTAGGCGCAAAAGATGATACGGGCGCAAGCCGTACGATCACCACGATTTTCGGCATCTCCATTCTTATCGGTATTGTCCTGTGTGTAGGCGGAATCGTATTCATCGAACCGATTGTGCGTGCCTTCGGTGCTTCTGATGCTTCCCTGGCGCTCGCAAAAGATGATGCGTTCTGGATGTTCGTTGCGGCTCTTGCCAACCTGCCGGCACAGAGTATGAACTGTGCAGCTCGTGCCGAATCTTCGGTTAAGATTTCTTCGATCGCGGTCATTACCGGCGCATTCTAAAACGTTCTGCTTGATCCGGTCTTCATGTTTGACTGGGGATTCAACATGGGTGTTGAAGGTGCTTCTCTGGCGACAACGATTTCCCAGTTTGTGACCTTCTTCATTCTTGGCTGGTTCTACATGAGTGGCCGTTCGATTATCAAACTGAAACTCAGCGCATTCAAACCATCCTGGAATCTGATCAAGACTGTTGCGGTGATCGGTATTCCGACAGCCGTGATTCAGATCTGCCTGTCCGTTGCGGCTTCCTTAACCAACATTGCCGCCGCCAGTCTTCCGCAGTCGGATGAAATTATCGCCGCCTACGGTGTAGTTCAGCGTCTGATCCTGATCGGCTGTTATGTGGTCATGAGCTTTATGCAGGGCTATCAGCCAGTCGCATCTTATGCTTTTGGCGCAAGAACGAAGACCGTTTCCATGAATCCGTACGCTTTGCGCTCAAAGGTTCTATTATTCTGACTCTGCTTGTTGAATTGGTTTATATCCTGCTCTCCAAGCCGCTCATTATGTGCTTTAACCAGAACCCCGTCATTATCAACTACGGAAAATGGCTGCTAATCTCTCAGGTTGCCTTATATCCGGCATTCGGTCTGTGCTACATGATGACCATCACCTATCAGACCATCGGCTTTTCCAACTACGGATTATTCCTTTCTCTCATCCGTCAGGGACTATTCTATATTCCCTTTATCCTGATTCTGCCAAAATTCATGGGTGTCATGGGTATTTATTTAACACAGCCGTTAGCGGATATTCTGACGATTCTCGTCTGTCTGTTCTTGGTCAAATCGATGAAACGCATCGCCTCCGAGAATATGACACGAATGTAGAGATCAAGAAATACAAACTTAAACTTATAGAGAACCGACCTTTCGTATATACTCCATTTCTCTTTTCTAAAGGAAAACGCAGTGAGTTCCTCCCGGACCACTGCGTTTTCCTTTTTATTTAGATTGTTAGTGAGTATTGATTTTCGTCTTGTTTATCCGACTCATTTTTTGCGAAGCGAAGCCCACAGATCTTCTACTCCGACATTGCGTAAAGCCATTGTCTTCTTAATCGTCTCATACAGTTCATATGTCGTCACACAGTCTGCAAGTGCCCGGTGCTCATTATTCGTCAAGCGAAGATATCTCGATAAGTCCGACAGGCGGTGATGAGAAAGTTCCGGATACACTTTTCGTGCGAACTGGAGGGTATCCATATATTCATTCGCAAGATCCGTCTGAAATCCGGCATTCATAAACTTCATATCAAAGAGAATGTTATGTCCTAAGATCACATCATCGCCGATGAAGTCGAACACATCTTCGCGTACTTCATCTAATGAAGGCATTCCGGCAACCATCTCATTAGAAATTCCGGTCAGTGAGGTGATAAAGGAACTGATTCGCTGTGTCGGCTGAACGAGCTGTGAATAGCGCGAAACGATTTTTCCGTTGCGGACCCGCAACATCCCGATTTCAATAATTTCATTTGTCCCGGGAGTCAAACCCGTAGTTTCAGTATCCAGTACGCAATAGTCCCCAATGATTTTCTTGACGCTATGTCGTCTTGCCATTTCAGTTCCTCCTCTTTCCTTCTATCTCTCAGTTTCCCAAGTTTAGTCCATATGAATATGAGAATCTATATATCTTAAACTGCAATCCTTACCTGATATTCTTGCCTGATATCAGGTTCTCTACATAGTTATAAGCAGAAAAAGCCGTTTTATTGTTCAGGATCAGAATATATCCAAATCTTTTCTAGTTATGACTCTTAATGAGCCTGTTTCTCTTTCTTTTTCATATAGCGGGAACGGTAGTAATGCATCGTGCGGTACGAAATGATATCGCCGAACTGTTCAATAAACGCTTCGTTGTCCATGAACGGTTTCAGTTCCGGTTTTAATGCTAGCGCAAATCCCGGCTTTTCCACGAAAAAGTCACCAGCTGATTTTAACAGAAAGTGAATCGGCATCTGACGGATTTTAGATAAATGCGAGCGATCTGTAATCTTCTCAAACTTTTCCCGGCTTGATTTAGGATCGAGATCCCGCCAGTTCATTCCGGTATTAAAGAATTCCTTCCAGGTTTCCAGCACCTGTTGGTCCGTGATTTCCATACGCGGCACACCATGATTATAGAAAGACTGCAATACCGGCATTTTATAGACTTTGGACATCGATGTCGTTTCTAGCATATGTAAAAAGTCATAAGCGACCGGTGAAGCATACAGCTCTTCCTGTTCCTTGTTTAACCAGTGATGATCATGCAGGTAACCCAAATAATCCCGGAACGGATTTTCTTTCGTTCGTGCCATGCAGAAATCATAGAGTTCTTCCTGCATGTAGGTAAAGCATTCCATGCGACTAGGAACATGGCCAAGGTCATTCATAATCCGTTCAATTTCATTCTCGATTCGTTTGGAAACGGAAAGAGAACGCTGATCCATTTTGTGAAACAGATCGAGCAGTTTCAGATCGAAATCGACAATACACTGATCCGGATACTGGAGTAATTCAAAAGGTAACGGCGCATGTCCCGGTTTGATTCCCGCTAAAAGACGCGGCGCACGGGAGGCCTTTGCATAATTGCCGATAAAGTCGAGCACGTTTAAATAGTCTTTTCCTTGAGCCTTACGTAATCCTCGTCCAAGCTGCTGCAAAAAGACAACCGGGGATTCCGTCGGACGTAAAAACATGACCATATCGAGATCCGGAACATCAAGACCTTCGTTGAACATGTCGATCGAGAAAAGAACCCGCAGTTCCCCGTTTTTTAGTTTTTCAAGAGCTTCGTTACGTTCTAGCGCATACGGACCGGGCTTGCCGCTATAGACTGCAGCAGCCGGAATATGGTGTTCGTTAAATACCCGGCTCATATCCTCGGCATGCTTTTTCGAAGCACAGAATGCGAGTGCCCGCTTGGAGGGATACTTACGGTACGATTTAAGAATCAGTTCGTAACGTTTTTCATTGCCGATATAGACTTTGTTTAAATCCTCCTGACGATAACGATTGTGATCAAAAGGAAGCAGATTATATTCGATATCATCAAAAATGCCGTAGTAATGAAATGGAGTCAGATAGCCCTGATTAATCGCCATTGCGAGTGGCATTTCAAAAGCCACATTATAGTCACAAAGTTCATAGATATTGCATCCATCCATTCGCTCCGGGGTAGCGGTCAAGCCAAGCAGAAACTTTGGCTTAAAATACTGCAGCAGGTTCTGATACATACCCGCAACGGCATGGTGGAATTCATCGACGACAATATAGTCGAACGCATTACGTTTAAACAGTTCGAGATACTGTTTCTTACCAAGTGTTTCAACCGACGCAAAGATCATCTGTGCTTCAGTATTATGTTCTTTCCCTTCAAAGAAGCCGCTCGAATCAGACGGTCGGACCTGATGAAAGGATTCAGCTGCCTGAGCGAGAATTTCATGACGGTGCGCCACAAAAAGAATCCGGTGGAACTTGAGTGAATCAAATGCCGCAAGGTATGTTTTTCCGATTCCGGTTGCTGCCTGGACCAGAGCACGGTTTGCGCCTTCTTCCCGGATCCGTTCAAGTGAATACAGTGCTTCAATCTGCGGACCGCGTGGCTGCAGTTTCGTTTCCGGTACTGGACTCTCTTCATGATCAGTGATCTGGTTGTCGTAGCGTTCAAGATCATGATAGACATGCGGTTTATGCCACTGATCCCGATACTCCGCAAGCAGGTCGTCATCCACAAGTACCGAATGGTTCTCATATAAATCTATGAACGTGTTATAGAACACCTGGTAGCTATCGGCATCCTGATGGTCACTGAAACGGTAGTTCCATTCGATGCCGCTAGTAAACGCAGAACGGGAAATATTCGAAGATCCGACATAGATCTCATTTTCATTTTCGTAATGGAGAATATACGACTTGGCATGGAATGAACGGTTCTTTTCGTCATAGAAACGGATTTCCACCGCATCACGGAATCTCTGCTTAAGCATATAGAGTGCAGAGGGCTGGGTAATGCCAAGATAATTGCCGGTCAGAATCCGGACCGGCACATGGCGGTCTATCGCATCCTGCAGTTCTTCAATTAACATACGAACTCCGGATTCCATTAAAAAGGACACAATCAGATCAATCCCATTTGCGTTGGAGAGACTG
Organism: Allobaculum sp.; assembly: GCA_051873775.1. GTDB lineage: Bacteria > Bacillota_I > Bacilli_A > Erysipelotrichales > Erysipelotrichaceae > Allobaculum. Next base: position 22,109 of record JBJEFF010000152.1, read on the forward strand.
GTTTTAAATGTATTGAAAAACTGGCGTTCAAGTTTGTCGCCGCCAGTCAGTGCCTGAAGACTCATTTGATACTCCTTTTTCGCAAAAACGCATTCAGCCATTTTTCCTCTTCTCTTCCCGGGCGAACATCTGCCGAATACCACGTCTCTTCAATCTCTAATTCCGGAATCTGAGCGACGAGTTTTTCGAGAGACTCTTCAGTTAAATCCGTAAAGTAGCGCTGATTGCGATACCCTTCAAAATCACCATACTTAAACGAAACGTAGAATAATCCATCTTCTTTCAAAGCCTGAGCACAGCGTCTGAAGATATCCGGCAGTTCGTTTCGAGCTACATGAAGTAAAGACGAGCAAGCCCAGATCGCATCATACATATCGTCCTGATCCAACTCGACAAAATACATATGACGAACCGGAAGACCCGAATACTCACTCGCCACCTTGACCATCTCTGCAGAACCATCGATCGCATCAACTTGATGACCATGATCGAAAAAGTATTTAGTATCGCGCCCTGAGCCGCAGCCAAAATCAAGGATGTAGGCCGAGTCGTCTAGCTTTGAAAGGAAGCGGTCCTGAATGGTATTGAAGGTGACATTCTGTGTTGAACGGACAAATGCCTGTGCGTTGTCGTTATAGTAACGGATTGTTTTTGTGTCCATAATATTCTCCTCGTTTTATTATAGGCGAATGATGAGTTGAAAAAAACAGTACCCGTCTTATTAACAGGTACTGTAAAGATCATGAGTAACGCTTGCTGGTGGGGGTTATCATACGTTGAGTTCGAACTCCACCACATCAAAACACGGACAGACATTTTCTTTTGTGGTAATGACACAGGAAGCTAATGTAGTTCCGATATGGCAGGCTTGTTCTAACGTTCTACCATACGTCATCCCGATCGTCACACCCGCAAAGAACGCATCTCCGCATCCGGTTGTATCGACGACTTCAACATCTTTAGCCGGAACATGACCGGAGTTTCCATTATGGTCTACATAGATCGCACCCTGAGCACCGAGCGTGACAACAAGCGGTGGATAACTGGCACTTTGCGTAAAGTCAGAGATTTTCTGAGTCAGTTCCTTTGGGCTTAGATTTTGTAAGCTTTCTTCAAAGAGGATTTCGGCTTCTTCTAGATTGCAGATAAGACAGGCGGTTTTGCGGATCCAGTCTTTTCGCTCTGATGCGATCGACATATTTGAGACAACCGCATAAACATCCTTATTGTATTTTTCCGCATACGCAAAAACAGGTTCAAGAATCTCTTCTTCCTGATCGATTTCAATGACGATACTGTCACAGTATGAAAAGATTTCATCGCCATCTTTTTCAAAGACATCCAGCAGTGCACCTAAATCCGGGCGCTGAGAAATGGATCCGTAGACATCTCCCTTTTCATTGAAAATCGCCAGCCACTTACCGAGTCCTGTATCAGTTCGCTGAATATACTTCGTCTCACAGTTCACCTGATTTAAGGTTTCGATAATCTCTGTACTCAGCCCGGTATGATCGAGTACCGAAAGAAATATCGGCTTGAGATGTACATTGGCGATATCATGAGCAATATTGCGGCACACTCCGCCATGAACCTGTTCAACAATGCCGGCATTTCTGCCATCCGGAATAAAGGTATTTAGAGGATAACCTTTCAAGTCAATAAAGGTAGCCCCGATTACAACGATACCCATATTATCTTTTCTCCTTATTTCACTCTCTTATTTACTCGTTGATGGAATGGAAATAATCTGTTTTTATTTTTCACTCAGATTGAATTCGTTTTTAGGTTTGAATGTATTGTATCGAAAAAGAACAGCTGAATCATGATCAAAAAAGCTATTCAGTCTTTTGACTGTAAAAAGGCGAGAACCTTCGCATTAAACGCCTTCGATTCTTTATTCGCAATAAAATGATCGCCTTCAATGATCTCCAGTCTCGCATTGGGAATACTATGCGCAATCAGTCTGGTATGACTGTCTTTAATCATGTCTTTTGTTCCGGCAATGACTAAAGTCGGAAGCTGGATTCTTGAAATTTCTTCCGGAGATAAGTTCGGATCATTAACCATCAGTCCTAACATCCCCATATTCTGCCTGGCCGAATCACTTCTTTTCGCAAAGAGTTTTGCGATCCGGTAGCCGATCTCAATCGGAAACTGGACGGACCATTTCACACCATGGGCATCAAGATTGGCACCATTTAAAATCAGTTTATGAATCCGCTCAGGATATTCGAGCGCAAACACAAGCGCAATACTTCCTCCGTCTGAAAAGCCAAGAAGATTCGCCTGTTGAATCTGGTGCTCATCCATGAATTCAAGCAGATCCTGCGCAAACTGACGGATCGTAAAAGGCTGATCGCCTCGCGGAGTTCTTCCATGACCACGTGTATCTAAGGCATAAACATGATAGTATTTCGAGAATTCTTCAATCTGATCCGAGAAGTAATCACTGTTTTCACCATTGCCATGAAGCAGAATTAGAGCTTCTCCTTCCCCTTTTTCCTGGTAATAATGCCGGATATCCATGGTCTTTCCTCCAATCTTTCAAATAATCTCTAACTGAATTAATTGTGAACTCTTATGAACAGTACTATTGTAGCGGATTTGTGGAACACGAAAAAACAGGGGTAGACCATCTTCTGATTCCGCCCCTGTCATGTTCAATTATTCAAAGATGTCGTTCATTTTCTTTTTCGAATTAATGCAGCTTTTCATCAATAGTGGCGACAAGTGATGTGGAAGAAGCTAACTGGATGTTGTTGACGATGATCAGATCATCGATGTCGTTCTCCTTACAGAAGGTGACGAAATCCACATCACTGTAACGCTGATCCATCGTATAGACTTTGTCATAGTTGTTGGCCAGCCATGGAACGAATGCACATCCGTAAGACTCGGAGATAACTAAACAGCTGCTGCCATCATTAATATCTTTATTGTCGATTTCTTCGAATTCCTGGTCTCCCGCAATCAGACGCATATAGTGGTTATTCTGATCGCAGTATGCCTCGTCCGTATTCACGACCGGATATTCGTAGAACTGATCACTGTTCGGATTGCCGATATCAGCCGTAAAGATTTTCATCGTGTTGCCGCCATTCGGAACCCATGCCTCGAAGGTTTCCGGTTCGAGTTCAACGGTCGGCAGCATCGATGCATAGGATCCGGTAAACGGATAGAATTCGATTTTCTGCAGGTCGTCTTTATTGACCGGCTCAATCCCTTTAGCCTTACAGAAATTTAGGTACGCATAGTAAGCCCCAAGCGGTGTCCAGTGATGGTCAGTCGTGAAATAAACATGTTCGGTATCGTGTTCTTTAAGGATATCGTAAGTTCCGACCGGTTTGACAAGATCGTTGTATTGCGAATAGTAGTAATCGATGGCCTGCTTCTGGTCGGAACCGGAAAGTTTCTTATACGTTTCATCATCGAGAAGAATCGAGGAGTTGCACGGCGCAATGACAGAATAAATCGTTGTCGTACCTTCTAGTTCCTTAGCCGCACGGTTAATTGCCTGTGTATACTGATCACACGCTTCCTGCACAAAGTAGAACGCAAAGTAAACACGTCCATCTTTAACAAGCAGACCATCCATGATCTGACCCTGAATATCTTCCTGTAACTCATACAGTTCAGGGGCAGCCGTCCGTTTTTCAAACATCGATGTATCTTCTGATCCGTCTTTCTTTGAATCGTCTTTAGATGCATCAGTCGGGATCGGATCGCCGATTGTATCTGCCGTCGTATTGCCGCCGATAACCATTTCGTTCTGCTTGAATCCCTTCAGTTTAGAAAGCTGGTTATTCATAGCGACAAATGTTTCGCGTCCCGGATAGGTGTCGGAATACCATAACGAGATCTGCGAGAACCAGTCACCGGACAGAAATGAACCGATTGTAAAAGCCGGAAAGCTAGTTAAGTTTCGTTTTTCCATTACAGAAGTTGAAGGTCGTAACGGAAATAATAAGCCGCCTACAGTTCCGATCGCCATCGCAAGACAGAAAAGAAGGATCGAAATTTTGCGGGTTAAACCAAGCGCTTTTTTCTGCGCTTTTGAAAAACGCTTTTTCATATTTTCCACCTCTTCCTTTCTCTAGAACTGGAAATACAGGAACGGATTATAGACATTTCCGATCAGTGCCAGGAACGATAATCCAAGCAATACAACCGGTAGTAAGCATTGTTCTACTGTATAGACGCCAAAAACAATTTTATTGGAACGGGCTGCTCCCTTTAAAATCTGTTCAAGCATTGCGCCAAGTGAAGTTGATCCGATCACACCCGCAATCAGCAGGAAGATGTTCGAGAGGATCGTTGACCAGGCAGACCAGTTAAAGAAGCCGGCACCGTTTAAACCAAACAGACCTTTAAACGCAATCCAGAACGTGCCCATATTTTCATAGCGGAAAATCATCCAGCCAAAGAAGACAACCGCCAGTGTATAAACATGATTCCATCCGCTTTTCATGTTGTTATGGAAGACAAATTTTTCCATCAGCAGGAAGCACAGATAATAAAGACCCCAGAGGACATAGTTCCAGCTTGCGCCATGCCACAGTCCGGTTAAAAACCAGACGACAATCATGTTGCGCACATAATTCAGTGTGCCATGACGGTTTCCACCAAGCGGAATATAGACATAATCACGGAAGAATGAGGAGAGTGAGATATGCCAGCGGCGCCAGAAATCCTGAACACTTGAAGCCATATACGGATAATTAAAGTTTTCCAGATAATGGAAACCAACCATTCTTCCCATTCCGATCGCCATATCCGAGTAAGCCGAGAAGTCGAGATAAATCTGTAACATATAGGCGAACAGACCAAACCAGATTCCGATCGCCGGTGTTGTAGACAGGACACTCGCATCTGTTGAAGCCAGTGTATCCGCAACCGTCGCCACACCATTGGCAAGAATTGCTTTTTTCGCAAGACCGATCGAGAAACGGCGGATACCCGCATAGATATCGTTGGTATTCACAGAACGGTGATCGATTTCTCCGGCTACCGTTTTATAGCGGACAATCGGACCGGCAATGCACTGATGGAACAGCGATGAGTACAGTAACAGTTTGGCATAGGAACGCTGTGCACTAACTTCACCACGGTAAACATCAATGACATAGGAGAGCAGCTGAAACGTATAGAACGAGATTCCGATTGGTAACACAATATTCGGAATGGACTCCGGCCATCCGCTCAGTGTCTGCATCGTCGATGCGAATAACGGCGTATATTTGAAAATCGCAAGAAGGCCTAGAAGTGACACGCACTCCACGACCATCCATAATTTCTTTTTATTCTGCTTACGAGTCTGACTGATCTTGATTGCGCAGATCCAGCTGATCGCCGTTTCTCCCAGCAGCAAAAATAGATAGCGCGGACCACCCCATGAGTAGAAAATCAGCGAGGAAACAAGAAGAACGGTATTGCGCTTCTTTTGTGGAACAACAAGATAAACTCCCATACTGATCGACAGGAATACAAACAAGAACAATAAGCTTGAAAATACCATCGCCAATTCCCTCTCTTCTTCAGCTCAAATCCATCACGAATACTTTCTGTATCCGCTTACAGCCTTTTCATTATATCGAAGATCTTAATCTCTGTGGGTATAAATTCCGGATCATCCATTCATCCGAAACATATAAAAATGCCTTAAATAAAGAAAAAACTACCGATTTTGCGGTAGTTTTCAGTTATGGATCATCTACATCTTTTCGGTCACTTCCTTAAAAGGCTGTCCGGTTTTTAACGGTTTTTCAAACATTTTGAGTAAAGTGTCCAAATACTGTTCAATGCCATTTGTTTCTCTTTGCAGACCGTTTTTACTTTGTCAGTGACTTCTCTTCCCACATCGAACGGGTGAGAACATTGATGTTCTCATCACGCACTTCATTCAGCAGTCTGACTGGAACATTCTGTCTGGAGTACTCAAAGACAAAACCGAGTTTTTCCTGCGTGCGTTTCGATTTGGCATTACCCGCATAATAACCGCACCAGATCTTATTCATGCCAAGATCTTCAAAAGCATGATCAATCAGCCGGTTTGCGGCTTCGGGAACAAGTCCTTTTCCCCAGTATGGTTTGCCTAACCAGAAACCAAGTTCACATTCATCCGGACCATTGGTTTTATCTTTTGTTCCATGAAGCATCAGTTCAATGCATCCGATTGCCTGATGTGTTTCCTTTAAACAGATCGCATAGCATTCCGGTCCGTTTAAAGCGTTTTTAATTATCTCACGACTCTGCTCGACATTCTGATGGGCAGGCCAGCCGGCAGTTGGTCCGACATCGGGATCTTTGGCATACGTATAACAGCTTTCGGCATCCTCTTCACACCATGGACGAAGAATTAATCGTTCAGTTTCAAAAATCATATTGTCCCCTTCTTTCTATCTTTCTATTTCTGTTCACTCCAGTTATTTAAATCGAGATCAACTTTATATTCATCCTCAATCAGAACCGGATTAAAATGATACTTCTTACAGAGATCGAGGTAATACGCATTCTCTTCTCGTACAGTTTCTTTTGTGCACCATGAATCATCAATCCGCTTTTCAATCACATTCGCATACTCTTTGATCTGCTCAAAATGAGAGTTGATATAGTGTTCACTCATCACTAAACAGATAAAACGGATTTTATCGAGATAGTTCGGATCAAAATCATCCTGCCAGTAAAATGGAATATAAGCTCCTTCAATAATCAGATTCTGTTGATTTTCAATTGCGGTTTTGATTATCTCGCGCACAATTGGCCACATCAGCACTTCTACTTGCCGGTCATCTTCAACAGTAAGGTCTGTATACCCGCTGCGGATGAGTCCCATTTTGAGATGATCGATTGAAAGATACGGCATATGATATTTTTCCAGCAATTTCTGGGCGAGTAAGGTCTTTCCTGTATGCGACGCGCCTGTAATGAGAATAATCATCGGGGTCACCTCGTTTTCTCATATTTATTGTCTTTCATTATACAGAAAGAAAGGCGCCCATCTTATGCATCTAAATTTTCGTAAGATGGCCGTATTAATATTCATGATTTTCAAGTCAGACGGACTGACTCACTTCTGCTTGTTTG
>JBJEFF010000153.1:0-859 GCA_051873775.1 Allobaculum sp.
GTCCCATATTGGGCCTGAAACCAGGCAATGACATCTTCCTTGCAGCGTATGGCAGGCTGACTGACCGCTTTGGCGCGCAGCGAACGCATGGCAAGTTCAAGCGCAGCCTGAATCAGTAGTGCCCTAGCTTTGCCAATTCCTTCAATCGCCATCAGATCGAAAACGTCGAGTTCTGCAAGTAATGATAAGTCGCCGCTCCTTTCAAGCAGTTTCTCGGCAATTTTCCATGCATCCTGGTTTTTCGTGCCCGAACCGATCAGCAGGCACAGTAATTCCTGATTGGTCAGCGTCTGCATACCATACATTATGGCTTTTTCTCTCGGACGCTGAGTCTTCTCCTTATCTTTAATCTTCATATCTTTTATGGTCGTTTTTTTCGGTTTTGATGCATGGAAACCGAAATTTTATGCAGATTTCTCAATTTCCCAGCGAAAAAGTAATTTATTTTGAAATTTTTGACTTGTCCTCCTTTAGAACTCATGCTATTATTCTTGAGCAAGTCAGCAATGACTCATCCTTGGAGAAGTACTCAAGTGGCTGAAGAGGCGCCCCTGCTAAGGGTGTAGGTCGGGAAACTGGCGCGAGAGTTCAAATCTCTCCTTCTCCGCCATTCTGGTCCAATGGCGCAATTGGTTAGCGTACCTCCCTGTCACGGAGGGGGTTGCGGGTTCGAGTCCCGTTTGGACCGCCACTTATGCAGATGTAGTTCAATGGTAGAACACGACCTTGCCATGGTTGATACGGGAGTTCGATTCTCCTCATCTGCTCCATTTGAAATCTACGGACGAAACGTCCGTTTTATATTGGTCCAATGGCGCAATTGGTTAGCGTACCTCCCTGTCACGGAGGGGGTTGCGGG
>JBJEFF010000153.1:959-6382 GCA_051873775.1 Allobaculum sp.
GAACACGACCTTGCCATGGTTGATACGGGAGTTCGATTCTCCTCATCTGCTCCATCTGAAATTCAACGGACTGAAAAGTCCGTTTTTTTATTGCCTTTTCAACCGGTTAATCGCACGAAAAAAGCCGGAGTTTCGGGAGATTAGCCTCATCCCTGTTCCGGCTGTGATTATTCTTATTCTTTTGAAAGTCCGGTCTGGTATTTTTCCAGCTTGATCTGAGCTTTCTGTTCCTTCTTGGCTTTCTTCAGTTCTTTCTTGATCATTTTATCGGTCCGTTCAGCTTCAGGTATTTCCGATTCCGTTTTTACTGCCGCACGAGGCTCAGCCTTCTCCTGAATGGGAGTTTCTGTCTGATCTGAAACTTCTGCTTCTTTGATCGGTGCTTCAATTGAAGACACTCCCTGTACGGATTCCGCTGTCTCTAAATCAAAATCGCCGAAGAAGATTTTTGCGGTGTCGATGAAATCGAGAATTTCCTGGCGGGATTCTCCGGCACGGATGGCAGCGCAGTAGTTATTCGGATAGATCGCAAAAGCAAGTCCGAGCTCTTCAAGATGTGCCGGATCAATGACTTCCTGACTGGCAATACCGATTCCCTGTTTTTCCCTGACGGCTTTAAGCAGATCATCTAGAGTCCGCTTATAGGTGGTAAACAGTCCTCTAGTGCGGATATTGCAAGCGATGAGAGGATCATAGTAGAAATTCTGGGCATACTGCCGGCCGAGAACAAGCAGGTTTTCGCTTTCGAGGCGGTTTGGCTGAATGACTTTTTCCTTTGCAAGAGGATGATCTTTCGGGAAAATAAAGCAGATGTTGTAGTGGAACAGCGTTTCGATCCATAAATCCCCTGCCCGGTCATCAAAAAAGTTCTGCAGACCGAAACAGATATCTACTTTCTGTTCGAAAAGCCGCTCAAGATTCAGCTGCGGAGTTCCTTTGTGATAGGTAAAGTTGGCGGACGGATATTTCTGTTTAAACAGACTGGCGAGTTCGATCACCTTCTGGTTATCGCGGGTGCCGGTAAAACCGATCGCAATGCGGGGCACCGGAATAAAATCCATCTCCTCAATCAGATCGTCAGCCATTTCCTGCAGTCTTGTGCAGCCATGATAAAACTTTTCTCCTAGACGGGTTAAACGGTAACTGGTCCGGTACTGTGAGAACAGCTTGCATTTCAGTTCCTGTTCGAGTGAGAGAATCATTGCCTTGGCTTGGTCGAGTTCCAGGTTCATTTTTGAAGCAGCTTCTTCAAGCGAACCGCTTTTTGCTAATTCAATGAAAAGAAGAATTCGAATTTCTAACATACTACTTTACGTCCTCCTGCATATCCATTGTACCAATCCAGAAAAAAACAGCACGAAAGAATCGTCTGATTTTCGCACTGTCTGATTTTAACAAAGGTTACTTTATCACGGGATATTTTTACTTCTGTTCCCGGACGATTTTTTCCAGATCTTCACGCACCTGTGCATTTTCTTCGTCCGTCATTTCCCGCTCTTTAGCCTGATGACCTTCTACCGTTCCCTGATGAGCCATGGTCACCTTTCCATCTTTAACTGAGAGGACTAGCGGCACATAGAGAGTGAGTTCCCCTTTCTCATTATCGGACATGTAATCGCCGATATACGGGATGATGCGTTCTTTCTGTTCATCGGTATAGAGCCGGTTGCGTTCTAAATCACGGGTCTCGACATAATAGACTTCAACATCTTCCTGACTCGCCGCATCGTAAAGGAGCGGAACGACATCCTCACACCACGGACAGTCGTGAAAGCCGAAATAAAGCACACCGCTTTTTCCTTCTTCAAAAAAGGAAATGGCAGATTCAAAATCAAGCGGGGTAAAAGAAGCGAGTGCCTGATCGAGCTCGTCCTCCTGTGCTTCCAACTCGGAATCGCAATGGTCATCTACTGCACACGCAAAGGGGTTGGCAGACTCTGCCTGTTCACTGGATACTTCTGTGGTCGAATCTTTGGATGGTGCGCTGGTGCATCCGCCTAGAAGAAATGAATTTCCAAGCAGGCTCATTGCAAATAAGGAAAGAGTGAATCTTCGGTTCATTTGCGGCTCCTTTCCTGAAACGCAGAATTCAGGCTTCTTTAAGCTGGTGACGTTTCTTTTCGTACATGACTTTAGCAGGTTTATAGAGCAGTCTGTAAACCGGAATATCAAATTCTCCGATATATTCATGAATAAGCGGAGCAAAGTTATCCTTGAAGTGGGTTAATCCATCATCAAGAGATCCTTCGACACCACCCATGCTGAATTCTTCAACACCGTTATCAAATGCCCACTGGAAGTTTTCCAGATAGGTTTTATACTGCGGCATGAAGCGGCGGAAACGGTCATCCATGCCGGCATACAGCATTTCGCATGTGCGACCGTAACGGATCGTAAGAACGCCCGCAATCGGACGCGGATCGTCGCTGCCCACGGTGTCGATGACTTCCTGAACATTGGCGATATCTTTTAGAACTGATGCTTTCTGCTCTTCCAGGGTAAACCGTTTTTTCTTCTGGTTTTGCGGCAGTGCTTCAAGCTGTGCCTCGAGGTTTGCGAGTCTCTCCTTGCATTCATCCATAATTTTCTTCGGATCGCATTTGGCCAGCATGATGATCGAATCATCACCGTACGCATCAATAAGATGACCGAAGTATTCACGGTTACGCAAGGAAACATGCTTGCGGGATTCTGTCATTTCGACAAGCTTCGCAAAATCATCGAGCAGTTCTTCTTTGCCGCTGATAATTTCAAGATGGCGCTTATCCGCCTCTTTAATGAGCTTTTTCGTCTTTTTTGGCATTGCCCCAAGTAAATCTTCAGGCTTGTTGAGAATCGACGCAAAACGTGCCTGAATGCTTTCATCAAGCGTCATGGTATAACCCTGATGAATGGCACCTGCCTGTTCAATTCTGGCGACAAACTTTTCGTTACCGTTGCGCGGTCTTGTCTGATCACCGGATGGATAGACACCGACTTCGATGCAGGGATCCATTTTAATAAACAGACAGTGATGGCGTCTGCCTTCTTTTTTCAGCTGTTTAAAATAGTATGCAACGAGTTCCTGATCTTGATAATCCATGATTGGTCCGCGCGGAATATAGAACATGGTAAAACCGAATGGCAGCTGCTTGATCAGAACAAGCGCAACGCCAGCTAGTTTTCCATCTTTGTAGACACCGGTATGCATAGATCCCCAGTTGGATTTGATTTTGGACCAGTTATACGACTGTAGTAAGTTGCACAGCGGATGGCTGCTTCCGAAAGCATCAAATTCTGCCTGAGGAATCTCATTTTTATAGGTAAACTCTGACATCAGCAATACTCCCCTTTCTGATTGTCCCGGTTATTATACAATTTTGAGCGATAATAAAAAAACCGAACCACTTAGAACAACTAAGAAGTTCGGGTATGTATCAAAAATGGGGCGGCTGACGCGATTCGAACGCGCGCATGACGGAGCCACAATCCGTTGAGTTAACCGCTTCTCCACAACCGCCATATTTGACGCTTCATTAATATACTAATCCTTTGCGATAGGGTCAAGTCAAAATATCATTTTTCTCGATTTTTTCGCCATAAATTTAATTTTAATTGTTTTTCCAATCCAGACATGAATATATATCATCCCGATATACGATCCCTGTTTTTTCGATTATTCTGCTTTCTATCCTTTCTTTTTCCGGTCCATTTAAAAAAGCTCTGATCGGACATGGAATTCCACATTCTCTCAGAGCTAAGGTCTTATGATTTCAGTTTATTTTTCCTGTTTCAATTAGTCGTAGGGTTTCATGACAGCTTCATGACTATTGAAGTCGATGAAGATCTGATAGGCATTACGGTTTTCATCCTCATCCCAGATTTCCACAAATGTAGGGGTTACTTCAATCAGGATTTCCGTATCTTCATGCGAATAGGCATTATAAGACTGCCACAGGAATTTCTTATACAGTTTTTCGAATGTACGTCCTTCTTCTTCTACGACAAGTCCGGTTACTCTTGCATCACCTTCAACCTGAGTGCCGTTCCAGCACATTGCGACGCGCGGGTTCTTGTAGAGCTGCTGAGTTTTACGGAAGTTCTTGTCTGTCTTAAAGTAGATTTTGTCGTTATAGAACAGGCAGGACACATTGCGAACCATCGGGTAGTTATCCACACAGCTTGCCAGTGCCATGATCTTCCAGTCTCCGAGTTTTTCTTTCATTTTTGCAACTGCAAGATCGAATTCCATTTTTGTTTCCATTGCTTCTTCCTCCTGATATTATTTTTCAGTTTTTTTCCTTATTTTTTTATCCTGTCCTGTGTCAGACAGGATTGTTTCCTATTTTCTTCTTCACTTCACTCTATCCGCGAAGCATGCCTAATGCAACGACAACCACGGTCAGAAGTACGACACCGCCAACAACCGCTACGACCTTCCGGTTGGAAGGAACGGTGCTTTCGCTTGGCGCAATCAATCCGGAACGGCGTAAAGCGTTGGCGATCGGCTTGTAGATCACAAGCAGCAGAACAGTGTTGATTGCGCATTTAAGAAAGTTGAATAGCGCAATTGCCGGAAGCATCGCGATGACTGCCTGCTGGTCAATGCCGAAGTAAATCGGATCCATAACATAGTTCCAGGCAAGCATTACGAGAATCTGAACGACCATACCGGCAAGCAGACCGTAGAATGCGCCGTTTTTGGAATGCATTTTCTTGTAGATCCATGCCGCAGTGCAAAGATAGCTGCAGCTTGAAAGAACGTTCATCACCCAGTCAATAATGTTGCCCCCGCGAAATACCAGTTCGATTCCGCTCGAAATTCCCGACACGACAAGTGCGCTTGCCGGGCCAAATAAAAAACCCGCAATTCCGATCACAATATCTTTGGGATCATACGTCAGAAATGGAACTGAGGGAACAAGCGGGATTCGCATCAGCAGAGTCAGCACGACGGCTAAAGCACTGAATAATGCGAGAATCGTCATTTTCTTTGTGGTTATGTTTTTCATACGTGCACCTCCCATCACAAAGAAAGAAATTTGCTCTAAAGCCTACTTCTTGGAAATTTTTTGTGGTGAAAAAAGTGCACAAAAAAAGTTCTTCTTTCATCCAGACTTTAACTGTTGCTACCGGAGTTTCACCGGTTCGGCCCGAAGGTTCGCGGAGTATACCGCCAGTAGGGAATTTCACCCTGCCCTGAAGAGGTTTTATTGCAAGTTCATTATAGCGCTACAGTCCATGCTAACATAGAAAAATGTGATAGATCCCGACATTTCTGCTTCTCTATCTGTTTTTTCAGGACAGATCATACTGTTCAGAACGCAAAAAAGCCATCAAACCCTGCGACAGATCCGATGGCTTTGTAGTTCATAACTTATGCATTCATTTTTTATGGCTCTATGGAAAATCGTGTGGGATTATCTATGAATCAAGCTGATCGA
>JBJEFF010000154.1:0-29034 GCA_051873775.1 Allobaculum sp.
TCATGCTTACTCATCCCCAAGCGAACGCGCCTGTGATACTCTCGAACTCGTCTGCGATCTACCTTATACCCGTTTAAAAGGATTAAAGGAATGGAACTTCGGAATTCTCGATGGCGAGCCGGAATATCTCAATCCACCGATCGATCAGTATGATGAATTCTTCAGCTCTCATGGCGGTGAAAGTCGTGCCCAGCTAGTCGACCGGATGAATAGGACCCTGACTGAGATCATGGAAAAAGAAGATCATTTCAATGTCTTTGTCGCTTCCCATGGCGGTGCTATCCGCAACTTTGAAAGATACTGGACTCCGGATGATTCAAAGTTTATCAAAGGTCACTTAGGAAACTGTGCGGTTCTTGTATTTGATTATGATACTAACACGAAGACCTTTACGTTAGTGGACATCGATAATCCGAATGCCTAAATACTCCTGATTCCCCTTGGGACTGATTCGAAAACAATCAGTCCTTCTTTTCTAAAAGGAGCTCGAATATGGAATTTGAAAACAAAATTGTGGTGATTACCGGTGCAGCGTCCGGGATCGGAAAGAACATGGCGGAAGCGTTTGAAAGAGAAGGTGCCCATGTCTATACGATCGATATCAATCAGCCCTGTACGTTTCAGGGAAACCTTGCCAGCAAAAAGAAAATTAAGGAATTTGTGAACATGGTCATTGAAAAAGAAGGCAGAATCCATGTTCTAATCAATAATGCCCTGCCAGTCTTTAAAGGAATTCATGAAGCAAGCTACGAAGACATGGTTTATGCATTATCCGTCGGTGCCATTGCACCGTTCTATCTGGCCAAACTCTTTGATTCTTACTTTGACAAAGGCGCTTCCATCATTAATATCTCTTCTTCAAGAGACCGCATGTCGATGCCGGAATCGGAAACCTATGCCGCCGCAAAAGGAGCAATCTCAGCTCTGACTCACGCAATGGCAATGTCTTTTGGCAGCCGTGTCCGGGTTAATTCGATTTCTCCCGGATGGATTGAAACACGAAATTCCGAACATTCGGATGCGGATCGCAACCAGCATCCAGTCGGACGTGTCGGCGTCCCTGAAGACATCAGCAATGTCGCTCTATTTCTTGCCAGTGATAAGGCAAGCTTCATTACTGCGGAAAACATTGTCGTAGACGGCGGGATGACTCATCTGATGATTTACCATGATGACTATGGCTGGAAGTTCAACGATTAACTTCATTCAACGATTAATGCCCTGTAGAGATTACTTATTAAGATCTTTACAGGGCATTATTTTATTTTACTGCAAATAGATTTACGGTTACTCACCGCCTAATTCATAACTTTGCATCGGAGCTTTGACGACATGAATTCTCTGCTGCAGTTCACTTTGCAAAATCAGATCTTCATTGTCATCAAACAGGTGGAGGTCAAAGCCGGCAGCCCGGTTAACCTGAATCGTCAGCAGCTGACGCAATGCTTCAAACTGTTTGTACTGCATCGTTCCCATATATTCATGCATCGAAATAATCTCGACCTGTGGAAAATGCTGTTCCGGTTTTTCCAGATAGTCATAGATCGAAATGGATCTGGATTCTAACTGTTTTGCATTCGTCTCCTTACCCTGGAAAATATACAGTCCGGTAATTTCATCTTCAGCCGCAATCGGCGAGATCGAAAACAGATAGCGATAGACAAGCGGAATTACTTTATAGTCTTTAACATTCTGATAAGACGAATACTTGGCATCTCCGATGATGTAGCGGGCACCTTTCCAGTATCGGCTTTCCAGTTTAAGGATATAGTCCGGCGTGTAGTAGTGGCCTTTAGCAATTTCACCCCAACCTCTAGGGAATGAGAGCGAAGTATTGCGGACCAGACCGGTTTTTACACACTCCGGATTCCCCGGTTCATAGATTACCGGTTCATAGTAAAGTGTAATTTTAACGTCTTTCTTTTCAAATTCGAAGTAGTTGTTCACTTCGGAATTCTGATAGAAATAAGCTTCGTTTTTGTCATATAGAACTTTATGACTCGTGAGTAAGGTAAATCCGTTCTCTTTCATAAAATCCCCGAGTTTGGAAAGCACGTAGACTTCATACAGATTCGTGATCTGCAGAAATGCGGTCGCAAAACGGATATCCCCTGCCGTGACATTCTTGAGCGCAAACCAGTTCTGAATTTCACTGAATACCTGACGGTACCCGCGGTTTCTCGCAAAGACAGGAGTCATTTTGGGTGGGGTGCTTAAATACTGCTCACGAGCCGGAATGATTTTTTCAAACATGCCGTGCAGACGATGGAATCCTACCTGAAGGTGTTGAATATCTTCTTTAAGATGGTTCAGGGTCAGAATTGTGGCCTTTGACATATAGACCGAGGAAGAGACATAACCTTTTTCCACTTCGAGTTTTTTGGGCAGCGTATCAATCAGCTGTTCAATTTCCACAGTCAGTCCAGCCAGTTCACGATTTATTGTGTTTAAAAACGAAAGAATAACCCGATTTTCATAGGTATCCGTACTGAGTGTTTTTGTCTGTATCATCCGTGTTGTAGGACTAAATGAATCACCGGCAACACGGGCGACACCCGGATTCGGCAAAGAAAGCGTATTAGGATGTCTTGTCATCTCCTTCATGCGACTATAGCTTACCATGGAACGGCTCGGAGATTTTTCTTCCTGAAATGCGCGGTTTGCCTGAATTTCACGCAGCGCAGATTCCATCAACACCGTGCAGCGTTTCAGCAGGCGGACCTTATCTTCAAGGGAATGCTGGGATTCAGCACACTGATCGTCGCACCGCATATAGTCGGCATTCGTTCCGTACAGCAGCAAGTCGCTATGCAATGCGGTGTATTTGCCGATCGCATTGGCATTGAAATTCTCCGGTCCGGGATGAACCATCACCTGGATATACGGGGTGACGAGACGACAGTTTCCTTCTTTGCAGCGAAAGCTCAGCTCGATCTTTGCCAGCCCGAAGGAGTCGGCAAAGATACGGCTGTTGTTGTAAGGGTCGTAAAAGTAGATGCGGCCGGTATTGCCATGATAGGTGTTATTGACCGCATAGCCATTGACGAAAAATCAATGGAGCTGATATCGGACGTGATCGGAGACAGAAGCTGTCCGATATAACTGCTGTTCGCAAAGATTTTCTGATCGGGAAGCTGAATCACTTTACTGATCGGCTGAACCTGTTTTGCGTCAAACAGGTCCAGTTCAATCAGATCCTGATTCGCTTCGTCCATCAGACGAAGTCGGAATTCTCTCATTGTTCGAAATACTGGTAGTACTGCATGGATTCGTCTCCGTGTCTGAGTATGGCATCCAGTTTTGCCTTACTCATAGTTAGGTGATTCGTTTCCAGGCACTGTCCGATTCTGACTAAGACATTGCGGTAGCCGATCGAAGTGCCGTTAATCTGGGTCATCATTCTCTGCAGAATCGCAAAGTCTAAGGCGATCAGTGCACTGTTGCGAAGAACATTTCCTTCTTCATCCGTTTCATCATCAAACCATCTAGCCGCATTGAGAATATAGCGGCGAATGGCCTGATCGCTTCGGCGGGAGAGATACGTTCCAGCCTGAGCGAAGGCTTCACAAACGTTCTGATAAACAGATTCGAGATCGGAGGCAAGGTCAATATGAGTTGTATCGATATTGAACGCTCTGGCAAGCTGATCTTCGTTAAAGAGCTCGTCTGTTAAATGCAGCAGTTTTACCTTTTCATGCAGATTTTCCTGATGCGGATGATCCGGCATGTTAATGACGAATGCACGGTCAAGCAGTCTTGCGGAAATTGGTTCGAACGACTGATCCGTCTGTATCGTAGCCGCAAAATGGAGCGCATCCGGAATCTGATAATTATAATTTTCACCGAGTTTGAGCGTACCGCGTATGAATCCGTGCGGCTTATCCCCTTCGTCGAGAACCAGTTCTGGTGTTTCCTGCATCGCCATAAAATCCGACCAGTAGTATTCCATATGAGAAAGGTTGGCATCATCGAGCATAATGAGTGCCGGAAGCATGCTTTCCTTCAGATTACGGCTTTGAATATTCAGAATGGAAAGCAGGTCAAATAATTGCGGATTCATTTTTTCAAAACTGTGCGTCAGTGAATTATAGAAGCCGATAAAGTCACGGGAATTCACCCAGCCCCGTTCCACCTGTACACGCACGAACCGGCTGCAGTTCATCATGCCCTCGTACTGGGATTCGACAGAGCGCGGTTTTTCAAGATTGAGAACTTCACGGACAATTTCCAGGGTACTCGATTTACCTGAACCAACCGGTCCCGTAAATAGTGTCATAAAGCTCTGATGCAGACAGATGATGATATTCAGAATCTCATTGCGTGAGTAATCCGGACGGTATGCCGCAAAATTATGCACCAGCAGATTGACCATGCTTTCCGGATCAAGAACAGAAACGGGTAAGGCATTTATCAGACGGGCAGCCTGTACGCTGGACTGTTCAAGCAGCAAGCGTGCACGTTTTTCACTCTGTTCGCCGATGCGCTGGCTGATAATATGATCGACACTCATCTCGAGTGCCTTATTAGCCGAACGTTCCAGAAGCTGATCCACCTGATTATCCAGATCGCGCAGCTGAGCTTTGAGCACATCACTTTCTTTCTGCATCCGTTCATTTTCCAGACGGAGCAGTGAGCTCTGCTTTTCAAGCTGTTCAACTTCACTCGCGAGATTGGCGGTTTTCAGTGTTTTCTTCAGCCGGTCTTCCGCCTGATTCTGCAGGCGCTGCAGTTCGGCGAGCGAGTTGCGGTAATTCTCAATTTTTCTGCTTGCTTCCAGTGTTGCAAGTTCACTGACCTGAGTTCTCAAATCCTGTTCAAGCTCTTTAAGATCGGCTACCTGTTCTTCCAGCTCCGTTTTCTGTTCATATAACGGCTTGAACGAATCAATCGAATGCAGGAAGTGATCGTCATGCGCAAGCGCATCGATCATCGTCGCATAGACCGGATCGTCCTTATACTGGACAAATAGCTCTCCGGCAAGTTTAGAAATCATGTCGAGTGTTTCGTCAAAATCAATTTTGGTTTTCAGCACAGTAAAGAGTTTGTTCTTACGTGCTTCTGCTGCTTCCTGAGAGAAATTATTCGGGGACAGCAGCCAGTTCTGATACACCTCCACCATATGGCGAGCACTATCTTCATTAAAGCGGTAATTTTTCGACATGCGCTTCTGGGTCAGTGTGCGCAGATCTTCAACTAATTCAGAGATAGTAATTTCATCGTAAATATAAGGTTCAACATTTTCACCGCCGACCTGCAGATAGGTTCGGGTTACATCTTCCTGTTCAAGCAGAACGGAATGACGGAGAAGTCCGTCGGTAAACTGATAGCCGCGGATCACTTTATTCTGCGCATCCGCATTGCACCGTACAAAAATTACATTGTTAATTTCGTCGTAATGAACTTTAAACGGTCCGATTACCACGTTTGGAATGTCACAGGCGAGCAATACCTCCATATTTTCATTAATGTTATTGCTGTCGATCTCAATACGGTTATCCGTGCGCCAGTCGCCGATCTGATACTTGCGATCCACCAGGCAGTAGCAGCCCAGTTCTTCCATGCGTCTTATTTTTCTGCCGTAAAGCTCGGCAATATCCAGTTTCCATGCACTCGGATATCTCGTACCGTCTATTTTGCAGTTAGGGAGTAAATCTTCCGTATCAAAATCAAGAATAAAATCGTCACCGTCCTGAAATATGTCCTCTAAAGAAATCAGACTGGAACTCGAAACTAAATTAATGTTCTGGTAAACCGAATTCGGTAAAAGCACTTCTAAATCCTGTCTGGTTAAATAATCAAATTCCTGGTCATGATATAAATAGCCGGGATAAAAATTGACATAAAAACCGTTTCGCGTATTGATTTTAATTTCGCCAACATACGCTGCCATGCGGACACCTTCTTTCTTCTCAGTAAATATGATATTTATTTCATTATATCCTTATCTCAACATTATAGTTTTTTATTTTGAAGACAAATATTTCGCTCACTATTTGTGATACTCTTTTCGCCCGCAATCGTGGCAGATTTTTTATTTTATCCTCTTTGCGAAAACCAAAAAGAAAACCCACTCGCACTGGAGTGGGCATTCAGTTCATGAAAAATACACAGAATCAGTTCTAATAGGCTTAGTGGTTGGAAGAATCGATTTTATCGTCGCGGACTAATACGTCATGAGCGCCGCCTTCGGAAATGGAGACAGCGGATACCAGAGTGACTTTGGCGTCTTTCTGGAAATCAGGGATATTGAGGAATCCGCAGTTGCACATTGTATGTTTGATTTTGGAAATTGTGAGGTTAACGTTGTCAGCTAAAGCGCCTGCATATGGAACGTAAGAGTCAACACCTTCCACGAAGGACATTTTCTTGTCACCGCCGACATCATAACGCTGCCAGTTGCGGGCACGGGCAGAACCTTCGCCCCAGTACTCTTTCATATAGGAACCATTGATAGTGACGATTTTGCTTGGAGATTCTTTGAAGCGGGCAAAGTAACGGCCTAACATCACGAAGTCTGCACCGAAGGCAAGAGCTAAAGTCATGTGATAGTCCTGAACGATACCACCGTCGGAGCATAATGGTACATATACGCCGGTTTCTTCATAGTAAGCATCACGGGCTTTTGCGACTTCGATCGTTGCAGTAGCCTGACCGCGTCCGATACCTTTCTGTTCACGGGTAATACAGATGGAACCGCCGCCGATACCGATTTTAACGAAGTCAGCACCTGCATCCGCAAGGAAACGGAAGCCGTCTGCATCAACAACATTACCTGCACCGACTTTTACTGTGTCACCGTATTTTTCACGGATCCATGCGATGGTGTCAGCCTGCCAGCAGGAGTAACCTTCGGAAGAGTCAATAACAAGAATATCGGCGCCTGCTTCTACAAGAGCCGGTACACGGTCTTTATAGTCACGGGAGTTGATTCCCGCACCAACTAAATAGCGTTTGTGGGAGTCGAGGACTTCATTCGGGTTTTCTTTATGTTGTTCGTAGTCTTTACGGAAGACGAATGCTTTTAAGTGACGTTCCTCATCAACGATTGGCAGCTGGTTCAGTTTGTTGTCCCAGATGATATCGTTGGCTTCGCTTAAAGAGATTCCTTCTTTGCCGACAATCAGCTTGTCATATGGAGTCATGACATCCTTGACATAAGTGTTGTCGAGATCCACGCGGGATTCACGGAAATCCCGGGATGTGATCAGTCCGACCAGGACACCATCCTGTTGTCCGTTGTCAGTAACAGCCATTGTGGAATGACCAGTTTCCTGACGCAGTTTAATGACTTCGCGTAAACTTGCTTCCGGGGAAACGTTGGAGTCGCTTCCGGTAAAACCAGCTTTCGTTGCTTTAACCTGACGGATCATTGCAGCTTCGCTTTCAATGGACTGGCTGCCGTAGATGAAGGAGATACCGCCTTCGCGTGCAAGTGCTACCGCAAGATCCGGTCCGGATACGGCCTGCATAACCGCAGAAGTGAGTGGGATATTTAGTTCAAGTGCCGGCTTTTCGCCTTTTTTGAATTTAACCAGTGGTGTCTTCAGACTTACTTTATCTGGAGTATCTTCCGGTCCGGTGTAGCCCGGAACTAACAGATATTCCGCGAACGTTCTAGATGGTTCCTGAAAAAATTTAGCCATTTCATTCCTCCATAAATTTGTACGTATTTTTTTCGATTTTTACTTATTTTAACCACGACAAATGAAGTGTCAAATAGGAAAATCGCACCTTGAAAAAGAAACAGTTTTCAACACTCGAAGTATCGAAAAATCCATGCCGAAACGGGAATAAAGTATCGCAAATACACAAAATGATCGAACTTGAAAAAGCTCGATCATTTCAGGTTGTTTGTTTCATTTTTTTACATTTTTAAATGACAGTTCGTCATTTCCGCTTCGAATATAGTTAACTCTAATTCAGAAAATCCATATTCTTTACTGAATTTCCTCTTTTAGAGCAGATTCGAAAGAAAGAGTCAATCCGTATCGATCCCCCGTCTATGCAAGCTGAACAACAATTACGCTAAGCGGCGGAATCGTGATGGAGTTTGTGATCGGCAGGTTGATCAGTTCGGAATCAAACAGAATCGTTCCGTCCTGATGCAGATTGTAGTGGAAACTGGAATCGGTCGGATTGAAGAAGGAAATGAGTTCTTCGTTTTCATCCTTGGTCCGGTAGACGAGTACCCGGTCGTCAATCGTTTCAGTATGAACGTGTTCGATAATTTTCTCTTTTGTGTTCAGACGGAATGATGAATGTTCACGGCGCAGTCTGGCGAGTGCCTTGAACTGTTCAACTACCAGTTCAAAATCGTTACGGCGGTGGTAGTCGATCATGTTGTAATTGTCCGAACGGTTATAGGTATTCCCTAGATTCTGTTTGGTGCGTCCGAATTCCTGACCGCAGTGAATAAACGGAGTTCCCTGAGCGAGGAGAACCATCGCCAGCGAAAGAACCTGTTTTTTCATACGTACAGAGCGTGGTTCATGGAAACATACGGCACGGTTTTTATCCCACATCGTATGGTTGTCATGACATTCAACATAGTTAACCGCTTTAAACGGCTGATCATAGCGGTTTTCCGGAATCGATGCCTGCATGACAATTGCGGCATCATGAATACGGCCGACATTGCCGTTAGAGTAACCCGCCTGTTCAAGCTGGTCATTGCTGCCGCGGATCACTTCGCGGAAACGGTCGGAGAACTGGCCTACTAAAGGCATTTTGGCCTGATTGTTTTGGGAAGCACGCAGGTCGGATGGCACAAAGCTTGGCATATCCCATCCTTCCCCGTAGATCATGAAATCCGGTTTGACAGATTTGGCATATTCGGCAATCGCATTGAGCAAAGTGTAATCGAGAACCCCCATCAGGTCAAAGCGGAAGCCGTCGACATCAAAGACGTTGATATACATCTTGATGCAGTCAAGCAGATAGCGACGGCACATTTCCGGACGGGTATCAATATCGTTTCCGCAGAAAGAGCCGTTGGAATAGTGACCCTGGGAATCCATCAGGAAGAAATAGTCCGGAACAAGCTGATCAAGGGCATAGTCTTCCCTTTTCCAGACGTGGTTGAAGACTAAATCAAGATTCACTTTCATCCCTGCGGCATGGAGATCCTGAATCATTTTCGCAAATTCGACAATCCGTTTTTCCGGTTCATAAGGATCAGTGGAATAGGATCCTTCCAGAGAGCGGTAATGCATCGGATCGTAGCCCCAGTTATAGTAGAAATCCGGATAATCTTCATCGATGGACCCGAAGTCAAAAACCGGCATCAGCTGCACATGGGTAATTCCGAGTGTCTTGATATACGTCAGCCCGGTGTTGAGAATCCGAGTGGTTTCATTTTCTTCGGTAAACGCTTCGAAAGTACGCGGATGGGTAAATCCGTTATTTTTCTGGGAAGTCATATCGCGGATTGAGCATTCATAGATGATTGCATCCGTATCCTGTTTCATTGGTTCGGTCGGCACTTTCTGGGCCAGTTTGAGCAGGTCGAATGAGTTGACCTGAGAGAAACGGGTATTGATACCGGTAAACGGATTGTACGGATCGATGCATTCCTGCACTTTGCCATTCACTTTTAAACGGTAGGTATAGAGGGTACGAAGAAGATCTTCATTCAGACTTGCCGTCCAGACACCTTTTTCACCGCGTTCCATCGGAACAACACGGTCGCCCTCTTCTTCATGAAGAATGACTTCCATCCATACAGCAACCGGAGACCAGATCGTCCAGGTGGTCTTTTCCGGGGTGTACGTGCAGCCGAGTTCAATATCTTCATCGGGGATGAAGCTGTCCGCAAATTCCTTCGTTTTAACGATATGCGAATACTGAGCCGGACAGAACTGAGCATGTTCTTCATACATTAAATAATCATGGCCAATTTCGATTTCGCCGTCCACCATGCAGGTGTACTGGATGTAATCGCCATAATCATCTTTTGATTGTATCGATAAAGGGACAATCTCCCCGTTTTCATCTTTTAGATGGAAACTCTGGGACTGGCCCTGGTAAAAATCCTTGATCATGTAAATGTTCACGATGGAATAGCCATCGATGTAACATTCGAGACGTTCTTTCATGCGCATAATGCTATCTCCTTAGTCAAGAATATCTTGGATGGGGATTCTTGAAATGATATATGTGGAATCAGGGTGTGATACCTGATGTTTACTGTTGGGGTTTCTCAGGAAAAACGGACTGCTGCTAGCGGGCTTAGCCGCTCTTTGTTCATGTTCCTGTCACATTCTTTCGGACATGAGTCTGCAGCTTTCACTGCGATTTTTGGGGGAAAAATCAGCTGATCACACTGTATGCAGACAGCCAGTAAAAGATAAAAATTTAAATAGCCAACAGTTGAAAATGTTAAACGAATTTCTTGTTCTCTGCAACAAATTTATCCCGATACTTACGTGCGATTCTGTCTTTGAAAAAGATTCATAAAACTCTGGACTGAAACCTTTCATTCCTTAAAACCATTCAGAATCCGCAACCGGTCATTTCATCAGGCTATTCGGTCTGCGGGACAATCTGTGTACGGTATAGCTGGTTATGAACTAAAAATGAAAATGTTCATATTAGGTAAACAGTTTAATGCCTATCTTCTTTTATTCTAAATCAATTCGAATTGAATACTGACTATTTTTTTGAAATTATCCGAGAACCTTTCCACTGCTTTGTCCGTTTTCTTCTTCTGCATTCATCTTCTGCCTGCTCATGCAGTTCTGAAACCGGCAAATCGGAACATGACCTTCGATCTTCCTGTTTTGCTTCATGGGGGACACACATGATGAAATCGGGGATGAATCGATAGAATACGAAGGATTTTTTAAACGGATTGGGGAGAAAACGATTTTACATTTGATCTTTTACCGGTGATTTATAGATACTAGTTCTAGAAATACACCCGAACGGATAAAGCATAACGATGCTTTCCAGACTAAAACAAGAAACTACAGAAAGAGGATCACTATGGAATATCGTATTGAACATGATGTATTAGGTGAGGTGAAAGTTCCGGCGGACGCCTGCTGGATGTCCCAGACCCAGCGTTCCTTGGAGAACTTTCAGATCGGTGTTGAAAAGATGCCGCCGGTTCTGATTGATGCCTTCGCCTATCTGAAAATGGCATGCGCCATCGTCAACGAAGACAAAGGCAAGATTACATGCGAACAGAAAGATGCCATCCTGGAAGTCGGTCATATGATTCTCGAGGGCAAACTTTCCGACCAGTTCCCGCTTGCGATATGGCAGACCGGAAGCGGTACGCAGACCAACATGAATGTCAACGAAGTCATCACCCATGTGGCGAACGAAAAAGCGGGTAAAGCTCTGCTGCACCCGAATGATACGGTCAACTGCTCCCAGTCTTCCAATGACACTTTCCCTTCTGCCCTGCATATTATGACGGCGCTTGAAGCCGTTCACATTCTTCTTCCTGCTGTCGACGAAGTTATTCAGACCTTAAAGGATCTTGAAGAAGAAAGTCGCGGCATTATTAAGATCGGCCGTACCCACCTTCAGGATGCAACTCCGTTATATGTCAGCGATGAAATCAGCGGCTGGCGCTCCATGCTGGAACACTCCTCAAAACAGATTGAGAATGCGCTTGGTTTCATCCGTGAGCTCGCCATCGGTGCAACAGCGGTCGGTTCCGGCCTCAACGCTCCAGAAAATTATGGACCTGTCGTGTGCAGTGTGCTGGCTGAGATGACCGGAATTCTGTTTCACTCAGACCCGAACTTCTTCCATGCCCTCACATCCAAAGATGCATGCACCTATTTCTCTGGTGCTTTAAAAGGTTTAGCTGCCAATGCGATGAAAATCGCCAATGACATTCGCTGGCTGGCTTCCGGACCTCGATGCGGCATCGGTGAAATGGAAATTCCGGCAAATGAACCAGGTTCTTCCATCATGCCGGGTAAAGTGAATCCGACTCAGTGCGAAGCTTTAACAATGGTAGCTGTTCAGGTTATGGGAAATGATGCGGCGATCGGTTTTGCGGCAAGCCAGGGTAACTTCGAGCTGAATGTCTTCATGCCGTTGATTGCCTACAATCTCGATCAGTCCATCCATTTACTTGCGGATGCTCTGCGCTCCTTTAACAAGAACTGCCTCAAAGGACTCAAAGTTAATAAACAGCGCACCAGAGAAAACCTTGAACATTCTCTGATGCTCGTAACCTGCCTCAATCCTGTGA
The DNA here is from genome assembly GCA_051873775.1 of Allobaculum sp. Classification (GTDB taxonomy): domain Bacteria; phylum Bacillota_I; class Bacilli_A; order Erysipelotrichales; family Erysipelotrichaceae; genus Allobaculum. The sequence continues at coordinate 12,212 of JBJEFF010000154.1, forward strand.
TCGGCTATGAGAATGCCGGTAAAGCTGCCCGCTTTGCGTTTGAAAATAACCTTTCCTTAAAAGAAGCAGTCTTAAGTCTCAACCTGCTGTCTTCCGAACAGTTTGAGGAACTCGTTGTTCCGGAAAAAATGGTTAAACCGCTTAAGTAGTTCCCTGCTGACGAGATCGTTCTTTTCGATCAATCAGAGAATATCTGCCAGTAAAAAAATGACCTCCGCGGATCGTTAGATCGGGAGGTCATTTTATTTTGGTCTGAATGTTTTCTTCTCTGTCTGTTTTACATCAACGGGGAGAAGACTTTAAGGAATTTACGGAATTCACGGAGGCCCGGATTCGTCTTTTCAATTTCCATCAGGGTCACGAGATGGGACTGTTCAAAAATATGTTCAAAGTCTTTTTTGATCTCCGGAATTGCGGGAGTCTTATAAATCCACGTACCGCATTCATAGTTGGAATAATACGAACGGAAATCCATATTCACCGTTCCGCATAATGCCTGTTTTTCATCAACTAAGGTCACTTTGCCATGAATGAAGCCCGGAGTGTATTCATACACTTTGACCCCTTTTCGGGTCAGAATTTCTTCATTGGCTTTGGTAACTTCATAGACAAGTTTCTTATCCGGAATCGCCGGAACGACTATTCGTACATCAACACCATTTTCAACCGCAAGTTCGAGTGCCGACAACATTTCGTCTTCAAGAATCAGATACGGAGTTGTAATCCAGAATGTATGGTCTGCAAGCGAAATCATGTTCTGGTGGAATCGCTTGCCGATATTCTTGTCATCGGTCGGTGAATCGAAGAATGGTAGTACATAACCTTCCTTACCGTCCTGATGGTAACTGCTGTAGTCACGAATATACGGTTCATACGGAGTATTGACATTGGACGAGTAGTTCCAGATCTGCAGGAAGGCGATCACAAACGGTTCAACAGCCTGTCCGCGGATCTCAATTCCCATGTCTTTCCAGTAACCGAAACGTTCGATCCGGTTAACATATTCATCAGCGAGGTTAGAACCGCCGGTGAAGGCAACCTTGCCGTCGACAATAATCGTCTTACGGTGGTCACGGTTATTCATCTGTATCGCAAGCTGGGGATGAACCGGGTTAAACGGATGAACCTGAATGCCTTTAGCGCGCAGCCTGTCATCGAATCCTTCCGGAAGATTGAGAATGCATCCGAAGTCATCGTACATTAAGCGCACATCAACACCTTCAGCTGCTTTCTGTTCGAGCACTTCAATCATTTCATCGAGCACAGTCCCCTGGTCGATGATGTAAGTTTCAATAAAAATGTAATCCTTTGCCTGACGTATGGCTTCAAGCTGAGCCGCAAACTGTTCTTCTCCGGTTGGATAGTACTTGCATCCCATGTTGTAGTACACCGGAAAGAAACCGTTGTTCCAGCCAAGCGAAGTCATTCTCAGTAATGTGGAATCCTCTATGCCGCTCTGTGAGAGTGTTTCAAGATTCTGTTCGGCATATGCGGTGTAGTCGGCATATGCCTGACGGTCCTGAATCATCAGGGCTTTCGGGATCTTACGTCCGCCAAAAAGCAGGTACAGAATACCGCCGAAGAACGGCAAGGCCATAATCATGAACACCCACAGTATTTTGGATGAAGAATCCGAATCACGGTTAATCACAAACATCGAGACCACAACACTCAAAACGAGCATCGCATAATAGATCGGCATGAATTCTGTGCCGAAGTAGGACATTAAGATCACCAGAATGATTAACTGAATGAAGAGCGAAATGCCGATATACAGTGCCTTAGACTTGATGATTTTCTTCAGTGTTTTCAACAGATCTCACTCCTTTCTGACCTGTTTTGGTTCATTCTATTTCTGAAGTATTCCGATGAAATAAACTGACCGCACATAAGCCAACCACAGCTTATGGACAGAGCAATTTCCTGATCACTGTGAGTGATCAGAATTCTGTTTTGTTGTTACAGTCAAAAAATTACTTTTTATCGAAATACGATTTATTTTTATTCTTATTCAATAAAATCCATATATCCAACAGTGTAACAGATTTTCACCGGATTCAACCTTTCATTACCTGAGAAATCCGCGGTTTATGAATGAACAGGTTTTCAAATTCATTCTGTGTTATACCGTTCTTTTGTTAAGCAAATCGCAAAGATAGATAAAGAATTAGGAAACTTTCAAAGTAAGGAAAAGTTGAAGAAATAATGTATACAATAAAAACGGGATTTTCAAAATGGAGTTTCTCCATATTCATGATTTCCACGGAAATATTTAAAAGATATGAATAGAGCTTAATTTCAAATCAGACTGCTGTTTTGGAAAATCGGAAAGCTTTATAATTCAGAAGAAACACACAGAAAACGGACGAGTAAAATCAACCATACATATATAATGAAATCACTGAAAAGGCCTACGTCCGAAACATAACAGGTACGAAAGATGAAAACGAAAAAATACCCCTTTACTCAGAACCGCGAACTCTCGTGGCTTAAATTCAACCAGCGTGTTCTCGAAGAAGCGGCGGATCCGCGCGTAGCCCTGCTCGAGCGCCTGAAATTCGTTGCGATTTTTACATCAAACCTCGATGAATTTTTCATGGTGCGCTGCGGCAGTCTGCTTGATATGTCCTTAGTCGACAATAAAAAAACGGATAATAAATCCGGGATGACATCGACCCAGCAGCTCGAGGCTATTTACAGCGAAACCTCCAAGCTTTATAAAATGCGCGATACGGTTGTGCGCAATTTAACCAACACCCTGCGTGAAGTGCAGATTGAACCGCTCAGTTTCAAAAATCTCAACAAGAAACAGACGAAATTTATCACGTCATATTTTGAAAAAGAACTTTCCCCGCTCCTGGCTCCTCAGATTATGGATGTCCATCATCCCTTCCCTTTTCTAATCAACAAGGAGTGCTATATCTTTTTCCGCATAGTTGAAGAAGGCAAGACCCGTTACGGAATTGTCCCCATTCCTTCCTACCTGCCTTCCATTATTTATCTCAATGAGGAAAAGACCCAGTACATCCGGACCAGTCAGGTGATTCTTGCCCTGCTCGACCGCATGTTTGAAAAATCGCATATTACATTCAAGACAATTATCCGTGTTACCCGTAATGCCGATATTAACCTGAATGCGGCGGATATCGAGGATGATGAAGATTACCGCTCCTATATGAAGACGATTCTCAAAAAGAGAAACCGTCTGACTCCGATCCGCCTTGAAGTTGCCCGCAATATCGATAATGAGGCCCTTAATTATCTGTGCAAGCAGCTGCATCTGCATAAAGCTCAGGTCTTCATTTCCAAGCACTGTCCGCTCGATCCGTCCTACCTCTTCAGTATGATTGACAAGCTGCCGATTCATCTCAATAAAGCGATGAGCTATAAAGCGATGACTCCGCAGACGAATTATCGTCTTAATCCGGATGAGTCGATCATGAATCAGGTTCTCGATCATGATGTGATGCTTTACTATCCGTATCAGGATATCGACTTCTTCATTCGTCTTCTTAAGGAAGCGGCGAGCGATCCGCGTGTACTGTCCATTTCGATTACCATCTACCGTCTTGCCAAGAATTCCAAAGTTGTCAAGTATCTGTGCCGGGCAGCGGAAAACGGCAAGAATGTCACAGTTTTAATGGAACTGCGTGCCCGCTTTGACGAACAGAACAACATTCAGGCAGCTGAACGGCTTGAAGAGGCGGGTGTCAATGTCTTCTATGGTTTTGATGACTACAAAGTGCATTCCAAACTGATGCTCATGACGCTGAAAGACCACGATCATATCCGGACCATCACTCAGATCGGAACCGGAAACTATAACGAAAAGACCAGCCATCAGTACACCGATTTTTCACTGATGACCCCGAATCCCGAAATCGGAATGGATGCGACCGCATTCTTCCAGAATATGAATGTCTCCAACCTGCATGGCGATTATAAAAAACTGATTGTTTCTCCAAATCAGCTTAAAGAAGCGGTCATCAATATGCTTGATGAACAGATTGCCTTAGCTCAGGAAGGAAAGAAAGCCCGTGCCTGGTTTAAGATGAACTCTTTAACCGACCTTGAACTGATCGCTAAACTTACCGAAGCTTCTCAGGCGGGTGTTGAGATCCGCATGATCATCCGCGGCATCTGCTGCATTCTGCCGGGATTGAAGAATTATACCGAGAACATCGAAATTCATTCGATTGTCGGCCGTTTCCTGGAACATGGTCGTATGTATCTGTTCGGTGAAGGAGAAAATGAGAAAATTTATATTTCTTCAGCCGATTTCATGACCCGAAATACCGAACGCCGTGTTGAAGTGGGTGTTCCGGTCGAAGACGAACAGTTACGCAATGAGCTGCATGAATACTTTGAACTGCAGTTCAAAGACAACATCAAAGGAAGAAAACTGCTTCCTTCCGGTTATTACACCAAACTCGATTCTGACAGTGAAGAACTGATTGATTCACAGGATAAATTTATCGAGATCGCCCGGGACCGCCGGTTCAGACCGATTGCCGATGTCAAGAAGATGGTTTCCTTCACCACAAAGGCTAGAACGCTCTATCCGTACAGCACTCCGGCTAAAAACCTCTTTACTTTCGCTCAGAATCAGAATCCGTTTAACCAGAACCCTCTAAACGAAGGTATCGACAATATGATGCTGCCGCTCGATACTCCCGCCTTACAGGTCGTGGAAAACACCCGTACAGTCGAAAAAATCATTTCTGCTCCCCAAGACCCGCTGCCAGTTCTACTACAGACCCAGACAATTGAAACTCCTGTTCAACCGGATCAGCCCATTCTGATTCAGACAGAACCAGAACCAGTCGTAACTGAAGATATGCCTGATCCAGTCACTCTCTCCGACCCAGTGGAAAAAGAGACTGAAAACACAATTGAAGAAATCACTGAAACCAAACCAGATCCCCGGATTGACACTGAAGTAATTGCTACAACCGTGCCAACAGAAAGCGAAGTAACAAAAAATACAGAAGAACCGGTTCATGAACCATCTAAACCTCAGACAGATCATCCGGAACCAGCCACTGTTGTCAGCGAGAAAACGGACCCGGACACTGAGCCGCAGCACGACAAAACAAAATCTGCTTCTCCAGAGCCTTCTTCATGGTTCAAAAAATTCTTGGACTTCTTCCGCTAAACTGGATTATTTTCTGAATCCATATAGGTAATAAGGATTCCGCCATTTCGAATCGGGCACTGATATTTCATCAGTGCTCTTTTGGTATTGTGCAAAAAATTGGTACAATCAAAACCGATCCTTAATAAGACCGGAGTCCAAAACAGACTCCAATGGCATAAGAAGGGAGAACAGATTATGAATAAAAAAGAACTTGGCGAACTGAAAAAACAGTTAAAGTACGATAACGATAAACTCTACCTGAAAGGCATTCAGGAAGGCTACGGCCGCTGTAATGACGGCGAGCCGGTTGTCCGCTTTACCCGCCTGATCAACGGCGAAACACTCGAAAAAGAAGAAGGCGAACTTTATTTTGACATTTTTAAAAAGAGTCTGTCCGGAACCTATGGCAAGAACCTGATCGAATACGGATTTGACAATGGCGATCCCCAGGCCAAAAAGCTGCAGGAAACTTTCTTTGACTACAAGAACGGTTCTCTTTTAAAAGAAGAAGAATTCCAGGCACTTGTTCAGGAATTACTGGTGAAAGGCGACTACCGCAATCCGGTTTATATTACCGCCGGCATTTTCGAATATGCCGCACCGGGCTTAAATGCGAATAATGAGATCCTTGAAGAAAACTCGGTTTTCCGCTTCATGATCGTTGCGGTATCCGAAGCAAAACTCACTGAAATTGGTCTCTACTATAACCATCAGACCAATGAAGTCCAGCGCAAGGTCAACGATGAAATGCAGATCGTGCCACAGCCATTAGATGCATTCCTCTATCCGTCTTTCAGCGGACGTGCAAGTGATGTCAACCATTTCCTCTATCACTCCAAAACCGCAAAGAAACCGAATATTGAATTAATCGAAGAATATTTCCATATTCCGTTTATCAGTTCTGCTCCGGAACAGACCGAGGGATTTGCGAAAGTCATTGCCGATGTCTTCCCGAAAGGAATGGAAACAAAAACAGCTCTCAAATTCCATGAAAACCTCTCTGACTACATTGCCGAGAACAGCGAAGAAGACTCTATGGTCATGATGGACAAGTCCCGCATTAAAGACCTGCTCGTAGCATCCGGTGCCCGTGAAGAAAATATGCGCTTCTTTGATTCTTCCTTTACGAAGATTCTCGAAGATCAGGAAGTTGCCGCAATCAACCTGATGGAGAAAGGTAAAGTTTCTCTGAAGGCTCCTTCTATATCGATCTCGATTAAAGATGATGCCCTTGAACATGTCAAAACCAGAAACATCGATGGCCACAACTGCCTCGTGATTGAAATGGACGACGGTCTGGAAATTTCCGGTTTACCGGCTAACCTTCTGCAGCCGGCAAAATCTGTTCACGTCATTCAGCCAGCTTCTCAGATCCCGGCAGCAGAACCTGCAAGTACAGAAACGCCTGACCTGACACAGTCTTTGGAATAAAGATTTTTCAGGTTTATCCAAAATATTTTTTAATCGAAAACGGACGGTTCTCAAGGAGAGAAATTTAGTCAGCTGCGTGACTTCAAGGTCATTTTCATTATGAACGGCGACATCGTTAAGGACGGACAGCCGATTCATCACATCGATCTTACAGCTCATAATAGCCTTGAAGCTCGTAATATTCCTGATGGCATCCAGATTGTCAACGGTGCCTATCGGGGAGATGATGATCTTGGCAGACTGATGCATGATTTTCATTGCGTAAAAGTCGATGACATGTTTCTCGAACCAATGGCCGAGGAAATGAGATTTCTGAAAGAAAAAAAGGAAGGACGAAATTTTGTGCGTGAAAATATTCGTAATCTGATCAAAGAGGAATTCAAAGACGAGATCGCCCGGGAACGTGCGATCGCAGAACAAATAGAAGCTGAAAAGGCAAAAGCCGAAATTGAAAAGGCAAAAGCTGAAGCTGAAAACGCAAAGACTGACATTGCTCTAAAACTGCTAGCTGATAATAAGTATTCTTCTGAAGATATCTGCAGACTGACCGGCTTATCGATAGATGAAATTCTCGATCTTAAGAAGAAACTGAATTAAACAAAACCTACATCAGACTCTACTTGAACTGAGGACGGGATCAGTTTTTTTTCCGCTCCCGTCTTTTTCTGTTCTTCACGGATCAGTATTAAAAATCAGCTAATAGGAAGATAAAGTCTGTACTCAGTTGTCTTCCTATTAGCTGATCTAGTTTGTTACAACTTTTTGATGAATTGAAAAATTAATTTCCGCATCTACTGGTCATTTGGAAGGATAAGTGAAATGCGTTTCCAGCAGTTCGAGTACTTCAGGCCACTGATGAGCTTCAAGAACCCGTTCATCTTTAGGAGCGGTAAACGGATCAAAACCGCGGTTGCGTCTGAACCAGATACTCGGACATCCGAATGCAAGTGCACAGCTGATATCCGCTTTCCATGAATCTCCGATCACCAGAATTTCGGAGGGCAGAATAGTCGGGTCATTCTGATCTAAACGGACCTGATCGAGTGCTTTTTCAAAAAAACGGGGATCCGGTTTGGCACATCCGAGTTCTTCACTTGTAAACACACCTGTAAATAAATCGAGCATCCCGGCAATTCTCAGACGGTTTCGCTGGCCTAAAGCAGGTCCGTTGGACACGATATATAAAGGATATTGTGCATCGACCATCCAGGCTACTGCATCGTTAGCTCCTTCCATAGGATGAGCATTGGAATGAAGTGTTGTGGAAAAGCGTTCTTCAAATTCGACAGGCTTTTCTAAAGGAAGATTCCATTTATTGAACATTATCCCAAACCGGATTTTGCGAAGTTCGGGTCTTGTTAGCTTCCCTTCTTCGATCCGATCCCAGAGCTTGCCGTTTTCGACGAGAAAACTGTAAAAGTATTCTTCCTTCCAGTCGAGTCCCGCCCATGCGAACGTATCGATCAGTGCGTCTTTGGCACATAGATCAAAATCAAGCAAAGTCTGATCCACATCAATCCAGATGGCACGAATTGGTTGTTTGTATTTCTTATCCATTGTCATAAAGGCAGTCTAGCATTTCTGACCGATTAAAAAAAAGCCATTTCCCAAAATCAGGAAATGACTTAACGTTGAATATTTTAGAATTTTCCACTGCGTCCGCTTCCGCCGCCTCCGCTTTCACGAGAAGAGCTGGATTTTTTCTCAATCGTCCGCCTAGTTACGGTAGTATGCGTAAACTGATCTGACTGAGCAGTAAGCTGAACACCAGCTATGGCATAGGATTTTGCTTCTTCTTTAGCATGCACAGACTCCATTTTTTCTTTCTGTTGCCAGCAGATTATAAAGGCAACCGCCATTGATATTCCAATGGAGCCGAGAATGTAAAGCACAGGACTCTTTTTAACCGGTTTGCCTTCTGCCGCCTGAATAATACACTTTTCGGCTGTATCGAGATAGTCATTCAAACCGGCATTCCAGTCATTATCTCCGAAGTCATCCAGGAATGCGTCTTCCAGCAGATCGCGGGCATAATCATTAAATGCATATTCTGCTTTCTCGCCGTGAACAAATAAGGCATAATCACGATCTTCCATACTCAGAAGCAGGAGAATGCCGTCCCGGTTCTCACCGAAGCCATATTCATTCGCTTCATTATTATATATCTCAGTTGCTACATTGTAGACACTCGATCCGGAACCATATAACTCGTAGTCATCAAGGATCACAACATACACCCCGCAGCCCTGGTCAACCGAAATATTTGTTGCTTTCACTTCCAGCTCTTCCCATTCATCTTCATTTAGAATTTCTTCCATATCAATGACGTGCACTTTACCATTTTCCAGCTGGTAGTAATCTTCCTCAGAAGTGGCAAAAACCGGAAAGCTAAAAGACAGCATCAGAAGCAAGGCAGAAAGGAAGCTCATTATTTTATTTTTCATTGTCTTACTCCTTTACACGATCGCAATCGAAATCAGCGATCCGATTATGCTGAGCGGAATCGAAATTGCCGCAAAGAGCGCCCAGAAGCGTGGCCAGCTCATCGGCAGATCCCCGACCAGACGTCCGGTCTGACCGTTCATCGCAAATAGATAGTCTTTTCCTTCATATTTCGTATTGAGCATCCAGACAGGCATCAGTGCGTAATGAACCTTCCCGCGAGCCAGACTGGTCGAGTCAGATAAGCGGATACAGCTCATATAACCCTGAACTGTCTCCTGGAGTGAATCGAGACAGGTATTCTTACAGCGCAAGTCTGCACGCTCTGTACTCTCATCGACAGAAACATCGTATTTATCGGCCAAAAAGCCCGGTAAATAAGCCATTGAAAATGGTTTTAATTCGTCGTAGTCATACGGTTCAATGGAATCCATCAGGTCATCCGGCATTTTGCTTGAAGCATCTACTGGCACTTTTTCAAAAGGCAGCATTCCGGCACGGTATACCTGGAAATGATCTGTTTCAGTGACTTCTTCATCCCCTACCCGATAAATACGCGAACGCGTTGCCTCAAACTGCGCCTGTCCGCTTGCAGTACCATCAAACAACCAGAACGGCACATAGACACCCTGAATTTCTTCAATATGGTTGTGGTCTGTAAATGCTTTAGGCAGGAATAGTTTTCCTTTGTAATGATTCTTCAGTGCCGCAATCGCATCTTCCTTGCTCAGTTTAAACGGAATGACAAAGTCCGGTTTGAGAGTTCCGCCAAACTGTCCGGGAACAATTGTCGGATTTCCGCAGTACGGGCAGGAAGTTGCAGCAGTGCTCTCATCACAGATCAGCTCTGCACCACATGCCGGACAACTGTAGGATTTCATCTTTCCCGCATCACTGCCCCAGTCATCACCCATTGCGGATGCATCCCAGCTCATATCTGTACCATTTTCAGGTGGTGTAGGAGGAACACTACCTGTTTCTGGCTGATCTTTCGCCGGATAAAGCGCTTCAATCTCTTCGACATCGTATTGCGCGCCACAGTAATCACATTCCAGTTTGCCGGTTGCTCCCACGAAATGCAGAGGTCCGGTACAAGCCGGGCACTGGTAGTTTGTTACCTGTTCAGGCATAAAATCACCTCTTTCTCCTTCTTTTTCTGTTTTCATTTTCATTTTTCTGAAAAAAGACAGCCCGTCAGTTTCCGGACGGGCTGTTTAAAGCTTCTTGTTATAGATTGAAATAATACTGTTGCGCCCTCAATGAGTTATTGATCGGTTACGGGCTACCCGTTACCGTAAGATTTTTCCTCTTTTAGATTCTGTTGCTGAATTCTGATCTGCTGACCAAACTCTGATTGCCCGCTTATTCAGATTCAGATTCAGACTCGTAATCCAGTAATTCGCTGTCGTCAAACCATGTCGAAGAAGGAATATCGTCTTTGCTTCCCTTCTTGAAAGACAGAGAATCTCCTTCAAATTCCATGGTCATTACGTCATCTTTTACGGTGTAATCCATGGTGTCTCCATCGGCTGTAATTTTACCCGGTGTCCAGGTCAGGTCATATTCCTGATCAATACTGATTGTGCCTGTTCCATCTTCTTTTAATTCGATCCAGAACATACCGACTAAACCGATACTGTCGAGGAATTCTTCATCCATCGTTTCGCCATCTGCTGTCATCGAGGACAAAAGCCATACGCCGGCATCTTTTGATGTATCAGCTTTGTTTCCACCGTTTCCACTACATGCGACCAGGACTAGAGACATGGTCATCGCAAGAAACATCGTGATTAGTTTGTTTAGTTTTTTCATGATCCTTTTTCTCCTTTTAGTTTCATTGATTTTCTTCAACAAAAACTAGCGCGGACGAGGTGTGCCGCAGCAGTCACAGAAATTTCCTGTGTTTGTTGAATTGCAGTTCGGGCAGATCCATGAACCGCTGTTCATGGCAGTATTATTGAAAGAAGCATTGTTATTCATCTGCGGATTATTCGGCTGACCATATCCCGTCTGGGAATTGTTCATCATTCCGTTATTCGGCTGACCGTATCCCATCTGAGAATTATTCATCATGCCGTTATTCGGCTGACTGTATCCCATCTGAGAATTGTTCATCATTCCGTTATTCGGCTGACCGTATCCCATCTGAGAATTGTTCATCATTCCGTTATTCGGCTGACCGTATCCCATCTGAGAGTTATTCATCATACCGTTATTCGGCTGACCATATCCCATTTGCGGATTGTTCATCATGCCGTTATTCATCTGACCATTATTCATCATTCCGGCACCATAGCCTTGTGCCATCTGAGTTCCATAACCGTTCTGACCTGCCGACATGCCATAAGCTAAACCGTTTAATGTTTGACAGATTTCATCAGCCAACCGTTTATACTGCTGGTATTCCAGGTTGTAAGAAGGATCGAAACCCATAGGTCTTCCAAAGGATGAACTTCCCATGCCGTGGTTCATGAATCCTGAACCTTCAGAGATGATTTCGACACTGCTCGGATTAATCTGGAATTTCATTTCATCAAAGAATTCGTTTTTGACCGTTACGACGATATCGAAATCATAACTGTATCTGAAACGAGGCGGATTATAGCTGACTTTGTTGCCATCCTTGTCTTCTCGTTTCAGTTCTGTGTGTCTTTCATCAATGGATAAGTTGCAGCTCGTCAGATCAGTAAAGTTGAGAATATCCGGATTCGCTTCTGCGAGGTTTCTTGCCCGTGTTACAGTGAACCAGCGATGATTGTCATCGATCAGAACACGCCAGTTTTCACCGAGCTGACGGGTAATCTGAAACTGAGCCACTTTCTTCTTGTTTTCTTCACGGTAGTCCAGCTGCTTTTTAATATCAGCAACGGTCGAATGGCGGCGTTCATTAAACCAGATTGAAAGCTTTCCTGCACAGTTTTTACAGAGATTGCCATCTTCCAATTTGCGGTTGCCGAGCATTCCAATTTTGTCGCCGCAGATATCGCAGTATTTTTTATCAAAAAAGCCCATTTGTTTCCTCCTTTTCCATGACGGACAGGATCGCGGGCAGGCTGGGCGGGAATGTCTTTAGAAAGGATAGTTTTAGAACACAACGGTTTGCTTCCAACCTGCCAGGACCCTTTTTACTGTTTAATGAATAAATGACTGAATGTTCAGAATGTGAAACTATACAGCACCGTTGTCATCAAACGGGTCGCCGCATTCCGGACAGAATTTAGGCGGATGAGTCGGATCTGCCGGTTCCCAGCCGCATTTATTACACTTGTATTTCTTTATAGCTTCCGGTTTTTTCGTTCCGCACTCAGAGCAGAATTTTCCCTGGTTTACGGCACCGCAGGTCGGGCATGTCCATCCTGCCGGTTTATCTTCCGGTTTCTTTGTTCCGCATTCCGGGCAGAATTTTCCGGTTGCATTTGCTCCGCAGGTCGGACAGATCCATCCTGCCGGTTTTGGTTCCGGTTTTTTCGTTCCGCATTCCGGGCAGAATTTTCCGGTTGCGGTTGCTCCGCAGGTCGGGCACGTCCAGCCATCAGCCGGTGCAGGTGCCGGAGTCGGTGCCTGCGCAGCCTGCTGCATCTGCTGTTTTTGCTGTTCTAACTGCTGCTGCTGAAGCTGCAGCTGTCTTTGCTGTTCTTCAAGCTGCTTTTGCTGTTCCTGCTGCTGACCCATCGCATACATATTCTGGGCAGCACCGAATCCGCCGTTGCCCATCATGCCATTCGCCATGCCCATGCCCATGAAACCAGTCATTGCACCAGCTGTATTACCAGCTGCGGTCTGCATCGCATTTGCGGTTGCATCGGTCATACGACCTGCCATCATCTGAGCGCTGGAACCAAAAGTAGCTGCATCTTCGATTTCCTGAACTTTCTTCATATCTTCGTCGGTCAGACGGATCGGGTTCAGAGAAATGGTCTGGATGGTTACACCGCGTTCGCCCCAGCTTTCCTGAAGCTCGGCGTTCATTGCTTTTTTCAGATCTTTTACTTTTGACGGAATCTGAGCCGGACGGAGTTCCTCTTCAGCCAGCACACCGACTGCAGGCTGGAGAGCGTCCATGAAGTCTGCCTTGAGCTGTCCGTCAATATTGTCACGGGTATATTCCTCAGCTACGTTGCCGCAAATTCGTGTATAGAACAGCAGCGGATCGGAAATGGTATAGGTATAGACACCGTTGAAACGGAGATTTACCGTACGGCGCATATTGATCGCTTTATTAACGACTTCGAAAATAATCGGTGCCGGAGTTCCGAATTTGTTGTCGAGAATTTCCTTGGTATTGAAGTAGTAAACTCTCTGATCCATCGGTGCTTCTCCACCGAAAGTGAATCGTTTACCGACGGTCGCAAAGCTCTGTTTTAAGCTTTCACCGAAACTTCCGGCAAAAATTGAAGGTGATGTCGTCGAATCGTAGGTATATTCGCCTGGTTCTGCGCAGACTTCCACGACTTTTCCCTGTTCGACGATCATCATGCACTGACCATCTGCAACGGCGATGACAGAACCATTCGAAATAATGTTGTCATTGCCTTTTGTATTGCTCGAACGTTTGGATGTCCGTTTCTTGCCTTTTGTTGCTAATACATTTGGCGGCAGCGATTCACAGTAGAAGTACTCCTTCCACTGATCGGCTAAAACTCCGCCACCGGCTCCCATTGCCGCTTTAATGAGTCCCATAATTATTCCTCCCAGTCTTTTTCTTCAATAAATCTTTTCGATTAAACATTTCACAGCGAATCAATCACTGCGGACAGATAAGTCGCAGAAACTGAGCCATAGAAGAACTGATCGATCTCTCCGTCTTTTTTCGCCTGACGGACCTGATCAGCCAGTTTCCAGTCTGTGTTTTCATCTACCACGAGCGCGATTCTGCAATCCGGTCGTTCTGCTTTTAATGCATCTTTCAGCTGCAGGCGCTCCTCTAATTTCCAGGGGCTATGTGAAGTCGTTTCCATGAGCAGAATATCTGCCGAAACCGATTCACACAGAGGCAGAGTTCCTTGCGGATGTTCACTCTGATAAACCTGAAAATCTGGAGAAAAGTTTCCCAGCGCCCGAGATATGGCATCCGAAAATAATGTGTTCTGCATATCTACTACGACTACGCGCATTCCATGGCCTCCTACAAAATTTGCTTTATCCTTCTTCACTTTCAGTATAGAAATCATCTCTTCTGCTCACACCGTCCATAAGTGCAGGTAAAAAAAAATCCCAGCCTGCCAATGGCTAAGCTGGGATTACGATCCTTTCTTACATGGAGATTTGATTCGATTTGTTTATGAAGGTTCACCGGACATTTCCGCGTCTTCCGGCAGATTGGGGATAATGAATTTTTTATTGGTTACCGCAATCGCCAGACGGGTCTTGTTGGCATAACCTGTTTTCATCAGGATATTTGAAATATGGTATTTTACTGTCCGCTCGGCGATTCCAAGTGTCTGGGCAATTTCGCTGTATTCCAGTCCGTAACAGACCAGACGGAGCACCCGGATTTCTTTAGGGGTCAGATCCGTACTGTCTGCCATGCCCAGTTTAACTTTAGGAGTTGCATCCGGAAAAAGATGCTCGCCTGCCATGGTCCGGTCAATTACATCAATCAGTTTTTCGGGGCTGATGTCCTTGTACCAGAAACTATCCACGTTGGCAGCTCTTGCCCGGTCGAGGAAACTAACCTCCACCATTGAGGTAACAATGACAATTTTAATTTTGGGATAAGCGGCTTTAATCTCAGCGGCAACTTCAATGCCATCACGGGTTCCCGTCGTACACACATCCATTAAAATCAGGTCAATCTGCTGCTGTCTGCAGATAACCGGCGCAATGTCTGCCCCGTTAATACTTGCCGCAACGGAATACCGCCCTGTATCTATCAGAAGATGTTCCATATGTTCACGCGGCATCCGCTGATCTTCTACAATCAGGACATAATTCATATTTTTCTCTCCTGTTCCTTCGGCAGTTCAAGTTCCAGTGCAAAAACCGGAAAAGACTGGATTTTCATCGTTCCCCCTAAGTTTTGAACATTGCGGGAAAGGTTCTGCAGACCGCCTTTCGGTACAATCTCCTCTTTAGGAGCAAGTCCGTTATTCGTAATGTGGATTCCAACATGGTCTGGTGTGTCTGTCATTTCAATGAACAGCTGATCAGCCTGGGCATGGCGGACCCCGTTAATCAGGCATTCTCTCATCGCCATGATCCGCAGATCATAAAGCTGTTCATCTTCAGGAAGATGACCGGTAAGATGAACGGTTACACCGATAGTTCCGGCATCCTGAATGAATTTCTGCAGCTCGGTCTTTTCAGGAAGGTACTTATTATCATTTTTTATGGCACTGACTGCGTGACGGAGCAGATCCGCCACATTCGTGGTTTCATGATTATGGTCTAAAAGTAAAGACTGACGCAGTACCGTCAGGCATCCGCCCATCTGATCGTGTAATCTGGTTTTAGCCGAGAGAATTTCCTTTTCACGGGTGAGAAGGAGTGCGTTATCGGAGAGAGCTTTCAGCTCCTCGGCAATCGTCTGCAACTGTTCGGTCTGCTTTATTAATTCCAGATTTTTTTCGTACTGGTCTGTAACATCGGAAAAGACCGCTTCAGTATAAGAAGTCCCATCTTTGCCCGTCAGATGACTTTCTGAATAGTGCCACGCTTTACCATCCGGGAAGAGATAGTTCTTTCTTTCTCTCGACAGACAGAGAATTCCAGTATGTGAATCACAGTCTTCTAATGCCTGACGAAGTTCATCAATCGTCTGCAGATCGGTCTGCATGATGGAGTGATACAGATGATGCATCTGCCGGTTGCAGAGTTTCACAGTCCCCTGTTCGGTAAAGTAGCACACTCCGCTAGGCAGCTGATCGATGGCTTCCTTGATGGAATTATTGCTTAGCTGCATGCGGTAAAACTTACGGACCTGTCCTAACGACCATAAAAGATACACCGTCAGGACCATTTCGATCAGCCAGATGCACCCCATCGGAACGACCATCCCCTGAGTAAGCAGCAGTCCTTCATCGATCAGATACACCAAATAGGAGCACCATGAAAGCGCAGCAAACTGAATCAGAAAGAGGAGCAGACAGACTCCTTTTTTTCCGGGTCCGTCTTTAGTGAAACTGATCAGACAAAGAAACAGAATGATAATCAGATTGAGCAGCATATACAGCATCAGCAGAAACTGACTGCCTGCCGAACTCAGCGCAAAAGGTCTCATAAATTCACCTCCGCTTTTTACAGGAATAAGTAAACCGCCATACTCCGTCTTCGCAGTCAGTCATATCTCCCTCTTTTACAAAGTCGGTAAGATCTTCACTCGTTTCGACTTCAAGAGTAAAGAGGATAGAATCTTCAAGATTGCGTGCTTTGAGCCATACCGAATAAAGGTGTCCAAGACTCTTTTCAATTACACCTTCAAAAAAATCGTAGACCTGATTGACCTGTACGACAGATATCTTTTCCCCGACCGGAATATCGATTGCACAATCGACATCCATCAGACGAAGGCTCATAAACGATTCTTCAAGACATGCCGCAAGTTCAGCCGTATCCGTCATTACCGTTTTTTCACCGATAAAAACAAGATTGCCTCTGCGCTTAAGATAAGTGCCGATTACACCGATTCGCGCAAGAAGGCTGCGCTGAAGAACAGGATCATCAGCTGCTTCATAACGGGTCAGCAGGTCATCAAGCAAATCAATCTGACTCGATGTCTGCTCCTGAAGCTGTTCATACAGACGCGTTTTTTCACGGAGGGTATGAATCCTTATTTTCGTACGGTAGTTCTTTTCTTCCACATCGTTATTTCTCG
>JBJEFF010000155.1:0-6236 GCA_051873775.1 Allobaculum sp.
AAAATGGCCATTTTCTCGCGGCAATTTTTGGCACTTTTTAGGTTGACAGTATCAATTTTGACTGGACTGCAGTCTGCCCTTCACGATTCTTTGATGCAGAAGGTCCTTTTACAGGCGAGTATCTCGTTGGCGAAAAGGAAGAAATCATTTATAACGAAGATGAAAAGAGTTATCTGACTTATGAAGATATGGCACAGGCAATGCTTGATATTGCAAAAGACCGCTTATATCCTATCAGGTCATCACCATCGCAACCCGAACTGTTGCGGATCACTCAGAAAACAGATAGAGAAATCCTGGAGGACATTTATGTATCGGCACATTTCAATTTTTACTCTTGAAAATGCGAATCAGATTCCTGAATTTATTCAGCAGCTTGAACAGATTGCTAAATTACCATCTGTTGTATCAGCGCAGAGCGGGGTGAATCTAACCCAGATTCCGGAAAATGTTTCGGGTCCTGATTTCGGCGATGTTATTCAGATTCTCGATTTTGAAACAAAAGAGGAACTGGATGCATATCCATCCAGTGATGCACATCAAGATTTACTGAAAAACGGACCAGAAATGAAAAAAGTCACTGCGATCGATTATGAATTCTGATTCGGAATTCGATGAATCGATCGTACGAAATAAAAGTAGAAAGTATAGGAAACGAATCAGTCGGGAAACTTTAACCCGGCTTTTTTTGCGGTATCCTTGGAAATCTCTTCTTTCAGACTGTGAAAGAGCAGATCGGACGAAACTTTTGACGATTGGCTAAAAGTTGTATAAATTGGTCTAAGGCATATGAAGGAGGAAGCAAATGAAAAAGAATCAGGAATTTGAATTAATATGTATCGATTTAAGTGATCAGGGATTCGGAATCGGCCATCTTCACGGCATGACAATTTTTGTTTCTGACATGCTTCCGATGGAAAAAGCCGTTGTCCGCATCATTAAAGCAGAAAAAACGTACGCGATTGCCCGTGTGATGAAATATATTTACCAGTGTGACGAACGGGTTAAACCACTTTGTGATAAAGCAGGGCGGTGCGGAGGATGTGCGTTAATGAATCTGGATTATTCCAGTCAGCTTCACTATAAGCACAAACAGTTAGTCGACCTCTTTAGCAAGGTGAATCCGCGTATTGAAGTAAAACCGGTGCTTGGCATGAAGGATCCTTACTACTACCGCAACAAAGCCCAGTTTCCGATTGGAGTCGTTGACGATCATGTCGTGGGCGGATTCTATAAAGCCCGTACGAATCAGATTGTGCCGATTACCGAATGTAAAATCCAGTCTCACGAAATCAATGAAGTCTACGCATGGCTGCTTGAACATTTATCCATTGAACAGGCAGAACCACTGCGCCATTTGCTGATCCGTCACTCGAGAAGAACCGGAGAACTGCAGGTGGTACTGATCGGAAGAGAGAATGCGGAACTTGAACCTCTGAGCGAAGAACTAGTCCGCGCATTTCCGGCAATTAAAAGTGTGGTGTTCAATGAGAATACCCGCAATGATAATGTGATTATCGGGGATAAGTATGAGGTTTTATACGGGTCCGACTGTATCCGCGAAAAATGTCTGGATCTCGAAATTCAGCTTCATTTCAAGAGCTTTTTCCAGGTTAATCCGCGGCAGATGGAAGTGCTGTACACGCAGGCTCTGAATATGGCGGAACTGAATAAAAGTGATCAGGTGATTGAACTGTATTCGGGAACCGGAACAATTGGTCTGCTTGCGGCAAGACAGGCAGGTCATGTGACCGGTGTTGAAATCGTCGAAGATGCGGTCAGAAATGCGCGTGAAAACCAGAAGCGCAACGGCATCGAAAACGCTCAGTTTATCTGTATGGATGCGACAAAATTCGCTCATGAAAATCAGAATCAGGCGGATGTGGTTCTTGTCGATCCGCCGCGCAAGGGCATGACCCGACAGGGAATTGAAGACATCTGTGCGCTGAGTCCGCAGCGTATTGTATACATTTCCTGCAATCCGCGAACTCTCGCAAGAGACTTACAGGAATTCCAGTCACGTGGTTATATCTGCCCGGTAATCCAGCCGGTAGATATGTTTGCGCATACCACTGGAGTCGAGAGTGTTGCGCTGCTCGTGCATCAGAACGACTAGAAAAACCGGACCGTTTCTGATCAATTTTCTGAGGAAATTCAGACCGTATAAGGCAGGAACCATTAAAGAAAGTGAAAATTCCTTGTTGACATCGCTTTCAGAATGAGATAAGGTTTTCTTGCAAAAAACAAATGGGATTGTTACTCCACTCGGAGGCATCACTAGAACAGGCAGTAAAAACTGCTTTTATAGTTATGTCTCCGAGTTTTTTTGTTGGAAGGAGAGAGTATGTTTAGCTTTAAGAAAAAAGAAGCACCTAAAACAGCAGGATTTCAGGTTCTTGCCCCGGCAGACGGAATACTGATCGATTTAAGCGAAGTCAACGATCAGGTGTTCTCCGCAAAAATGATGGGTGAAGGTTTTGCGGTGAGTCCGGAAAACGGAAAAGTATGTGCTCCGGTATCGGGGAAGCTCGTAACGGTATTTCCGACAGGACACGCGTTTGGAATTCATACAGATGGGGGTATTGATGTGCTCGTCCATGTCGGACTTGATACAGTGAACCTGAACGGGGAAGGATTTAAAGTTGCGGTGAAACAGGAAGAGCACGTAAATGCGGGAGATTTGTTGGTAGAATTTGATCAGAATGTCTTAAAGAGTCACAACCTGGACGCAACGACGATGGTCATTTTCACCGACGGATTCAAGAGTAAGATTCATGTGACTTCCAAAGCGGTGCGCTGTGGTGATCGTCTGATTGGATAGAAACGACCGGCATCAGATAGGGGGATTTTCAATGAAGATTATCAAAAAGATAAACAATAACGTAGCGATCGGAATCGATGGCAACGGAAATGAAGTTGTCGTATTTGGTAGAGGAGTTGGCTTTGAAAGAACCCCCTATGAACTGACTGATTTTTCAAAAGTGGAACAGACGTTCTACAACGTCGACCGGCGCTTTTATGACCTGTTCCAGGACCTCGATGAAAAAGTCCTGCTGCTCGTTAGCCGTCTCGTTGAAAAAATTCAGATGAGTTCTTCTCAGAAATGGAATCCGAATCTCACGATTATCCTTGCCGACCATATCCAGTTTGCGCTTGAACGCTACCGTTCCGGCATGCGCATCGAGATGCCATATCTCGATGAAATGGAAGAGAGCGAGCCGAAGATTCATTCCTATGCATTCTGGATTGTTAAAAATGTGAATCATCACTTTCAGGTCAGACTGCCTAAAGGTGAAATCAGCTGCATTGCGATGCATTTGCTCAATGCCCAGCTCGGAGCGCCCAAACAGGAGCAGGAGAGTCATGAAGAAAAACGGATCCGGATTTTCCGTCAAGTTGTCGCAATTATCGAAGAACATTTTGAAACGAAGCTGCCGGGCAAAGGCAGTTCTTATTTCCGCTTCCGCCAGCACATTAATTACTTTGTGAAGCGCAAGGAAAATAACGAAGAGTTCAGCGGACAGAATGAAGAGTTATTTGAAATGATGAGTAAGCAATACCCGGATGTTTATGCATGCGTTTTAAAAATCAATGATTATCTGTATCACGAATACCAGTCGAACTGTTCAATGGATGAACTGCTGTATCTGATGATCCATATCAACCGGCTGATCCATCAGAATAAGTTGAACTCCGGTACTGAAAAAACAGATCGTACGTAATAAAAGAAAAACAGAAAATTTGAAATGAAAAAAGATCGGATAGAAAGCGTACGAAAAAAGGATCATGAAATCCCGCGAGAATTTCATGATCCGAATGAAAAAAAACTTATCTATCAGAAATATTAACGGATTTTCTCAACAGACGCAATTCATATTCGATCGATTCAAAAACTGAACAGTTATTTAGAGACTTATAGAAAGAATCGGGAAATTTAAAAATGGAAAAGAATGAAAGAATCGCCGTCGAAGTTCTGGAAAAAGTCGGCGGAAAAGACAATATTACGTTTGCGACCCACTGCGTTACGCGTCTTCGTCTGAATCTAAAAGACGAAAGTGCCGCAAATGATGAAGAAGTAAAAAAGATTAACGGGGTCATCGGCGTGGCTCATTCCGGTGGTCAGTATCAGATCATCATCGGTCAGAATGTTCCGAAAGTATACGAACATGTCTGCCGACTGACCGGTCTGCAGGCACAGGCTGCAGTGAATGAAAACCAGGATGCACCGAAAGAAAAACTGACCCTTAAACAGGTCGGCAAAAACATCATGAACTATCTGTCAAAATCGATGATTGCGCTGATTCCGATACTCATTGCGTCGGCAATGTTCAAGACTGCTTTAGTGGTACTCGGACCGGATATGTGCAATGTGATCACTCCGGAATCGGATACCTACATTTTACTGAACATGGTGTATAACGCATTATACTACTTCCTGCCGATTTTCCTTGGCTATTCTGCCGCTAAGAACCTGAACGCATCAATTCCGATGGGAATGATGATGGGCTCTTTGCTTCTTGTTCCGGATTTCGTCAACCTCATCGGCGCAAAGGAAACATTAAGCATTTACGGAGTATTCCCGGCACCAGTCGCAAGCTATGCCCAGTCCGTTGTACCGGTATTATTAAGCGTGTGGCTGATGACTTACCCGGAAAAATTCTTCAAGAAATATATTCCGGATACACTGTCCACAATCTTTGTTCCGACACTGACTTTGATTATCATGGTTCCTGTATTATTCTGTGTATGTGCTCCGATCGGAAACTATCTTGGTAATATCATCGGTAACGGTTTAATCGCATTCGGTAATTTCGGCGGATTTATTGCGGTTGCAGTTGTAGCCGCATTATGGGAGTTCCTGGTTATGACTGGTATGCACCAGGTACTGATTATGTTTGCGATTGCGACAATGCTTGAAACCGGATCGGACAATTTTATTCTAGTAGCCGGAGGCATCGCAACATGGGCGGCGTTCGGTATGGCACTAGGTGCTTTCTTCCGTCAGAAAAACAAGGAAGCAAAAGCAGAGTCTTCATCTTACTTTGTATCGGGCTTTTTGGGCGGAGTAACCGAACCAGTTTTATTCGGACTTGGTTTCCAGTATAAAAAACCGTTTATCGGTCTGATCATCGGCGGTCTTTGCGGCGGTCTGTATGCCGGCTTAACTCATGTAGCAACTTATGTCATGGGAGCAACCAACTTCCTCGGTGTTCTCGGCTTTGTTGCAGGCGGCACTAGTAATTTAGTCAACGGCATTATCGCTTCTGTTATGGCAATGCTGATTTCCGCAATTGTCACTTTTATCCTCGGCGGTTTTGATGACGAAGAAAAGACTCCTGAAGTTCAGCCGGAATTTTCAGAAATTATCGAACTTTAAAGAAAAGGAAACATCATGAAAAAGAAACAGATTCTTGTACGTGCCGACGATCTCGGCTATTCAAAAGGTGTGAACTACGGAATTGCGGATGCTTTAGACGGAGGAATCATTAAATCCGTCGGCGTCATGGTCAATATGCCGGAAACGGAAAACGGTCTGAAACTCATTGCCGGAAAAAATGCCTGCCTCGGATTACATACGAACATCTGTGTGGGTAAACCACTCAGTGACCCGAAATTAATTCCAAGTATTGTTCAGGAAAACGGGGAACTGAAACCTTCCCGGACTTACCGTTCCGCAAAAGAGGATTTCGTGGATCTCGATGAAGTCATGATCGAAATCGAGGCACAGTATCAGCGTTTCGTGGAACTGACCGGACAGAAACCAGTCTACTTTGAAGGCCATGCGGTGATGAGCGCAAACTTCTTCAAAGGTATGGAACTGGTGGCCAAAAAACATGGCTGCGACTATCTCGGCATGAGTTTTGACAGCACGGTCCCGTTCCGTCATACGCAGGTCGACATGCTTCTAGAAGCTTCAAAACCGGACTATGATCCGACTAGAATGCTGAAGGATATTGCCGCTAAGGATTATGGTGATGTGATTCCGGTGATGGTCTGCCATCCGGGATATCTCGATGCCTATATTATGAAAACATCATCTCTTCTTGCTCCGCGTACACTTGAAGTGGATATGGCACTTGATGCAGACTTAAAAGAAGAACTGGAAAACAGTGGTGTCAAATTCATCACTTATGACGATATTCAATAATGAAAACGAAAGCAGCTTCGGCTGCTTTTTTTGGGGCCCTCGGAAATAGTGCGATGTTTTGAGGGATCGGCCCTCCTAAAGGTCGTGA
>JBJEFF010000156.1:0-5950 GCA_051873775.1 Allobaculum sp.
TGTTGATGTCATCACGGCTCGTTAAGGTACGGTCGAGATCCATTTCACCGATGATGTTACGTAAGGTTGTAGCGGTTAAGTTTTCGATCGCATTGATCGGGTTTTCTACACCGTAGGTATAGAGTTTCGGATCGGTAATCTGGAAGTAGATGACGGTATCGATATGCATCGTAACGTTATCTCTTGTAATTACAGCCTGCGGCGGGAAGTCTGCCACCTGCTCTTTGAGATCGACTTTATTGGCGATAGAGTCGATGAATGGAACTTTGAAGTGCAGTCCCACATCACTTGTCTGTAAGAAAGCCCCCAGACGCTGAATCACATAGGCATGTGCCTGCGGCACGATGTAAACAAAGCTTTTCACGAGTAAGAACAACACAATCACAATGATCGCGATTGCGATAACGGAAAAACTTTTAGTAACCACGTTAAACATATATACTCCTTAGGAACAATGTTCCTTTTATTCCACCGCTCCGTTTCATTACGGGCAAGAGCGGTTATTCCCTTCATAGATAGATTTGTATTTAAAGCTTTTTTTGATTTCATCAGTACTGATTTGAATCTTTTTAAAACCGTGCAGGGATATCAGGCTGCACTTTCTTTTTTGCCGTGGAGAGCCGTAACTGTAAGAGTTACTCCATGCAGATCAACGACTTTAATCGGCGTTCCGATGGCGAACGGTACCGGGCTAGTCGCGCGCCAGTCCTGTCCGTTGATCACAACACGTCCGTCCCCGTGATCCGTAATGGGAACACTCACCACTCCTGTTTTTCCAACAACCTCTTTTGCGCCCGAAATGGTGCGATGGCTGCTAAACCATGCGACCAGGCGGTCTTTACAGAAAATAAAGAGAAGCGCAGAAACGATAAGAAATGCCAGCAGCTGGAAGATCCATCCAGTATGCAGAAGAGCTAGCAGTGCTGCGACCAGAGCTCCGGCAACAAACCAGATTGAAACTAAAGAAACAGTCATAATTTCAATCACGAACATTACCGCCGCAATAATGAGCCACAGAACAAGCAATGTAGTATCTGACATTTGGATCGCCTCCTTTCTATGGATCATTTGCTTAAGCCAATTATATTCTCAGGAAATATTTAAAGCCATATCCCCCTGATAATTTGTGATTTTTTGAACATAATCTTTTCACGTCATCGTTTCTATGTTTTTTCTATCCTTTAAAAGATTTTAAAACAACCAAAAAAGTCTGTACGTATAGGATCTTTTATAAATTTCCAATCTGTACAGACTCAATTTGTAATGAAAATATCGGTAAATCTTAATCTTTAGAGTTTTTCAAGCAGCAAGTCGGTGATTTCGTCGCATTTTGCCTTCTTCATGCCTTCGGTATACATGTCTGCCGTGCGCCATCCATCGTTGAGAACGGCTTCAGTTGCCTGTTCAATAGCACTTGCTTCTTCTTCAAGACCGAACGAATAACGTAACATCATTGCGGCGGAAAGAATGCAGGCGAGCGGATTGACGATATTCTGACCGGCAATATCCGGTGCAGAACCGTGGATCGGTTCGTAAAGACCGCGTGTTCCTTCACCAAGTGAAGAAGACGGAATCATGCCGATGGATCCGGTGATTTCACTTGCTTCATCGGAGAGGATATCGCCGAACATGTTTTCGGTGACGATGACATCAAACTGTGCCGGGTTCTTGCAGATCTGCATGGCGCAGTTATCGACGAACATCACGTCAAAATCCACTTCGGGATAGTCTTTGGCCATGTCATAGAGCACGGAACGCCATAAGCGTGAAGTGTCGAGAACATTCGCTTTATCGACGAGCGTCAGTTTCTTATTGCGTTTCATGGCTGTTTCAAAGCCGACTTTTCCGATACGGCGGATTTCGTTTTCGTCATATGGCATTAAGTCGAGTGCCTTGCGCACACCATCCTCTTCAACGGTTTCGTGTTTACCGAAATACACCCCACCGGTCAGTTCACGCACGATCACAAAATCAATACCCTGATCAGTAATCGATTTTTTCAGCGGAGAAGCATCCGCAAGCTGCGACCAGATTTTAGCCGGACGCAGGTTGGAGAACAGACCCATGCCTTTCCGTAAGGCAAGGAGTCCTTTTTCCGGACGCTGTTCACCTGGCAGACCTTCCCATTTCGGTCCGCCGACAGCACCGAGCAGAACGGCATCGCATTCGAGGCATTTCTGCAGTTCATGGTCAGGAAGCGGACTGCCGTACTGGTCAATCGCATCGCCACCCATCGCAACAGGGACGTATTCCCATTCGTGATTATATTTTGCGGCAATCGCATCGAGGACGCGCAGCGTCTGGGCTACGATTTCACGCGATGAACAGTCACCGCGGATGACACCGATTTTCTTTTTCATCTGTCTGTCCTCCTACTTTTCATTTTTCTGGTTTTCACGCAGATATTTCATCCAGCCACCGCAACGGATAATTTCCTGGATAAACGGTGGGAACGGCTCAGCCTGCCAGGACTCGCCGGTTGTTTTGTCACTGATCATGCCGGTTGTGAAATCCACTTCCACTTCATCGCCGGGATGAATGCCATCCACAGCTGCTTCGCATTCGAGAATCGGCAGACCGATATTGATCGCGTTGCGATAGAAAATACGCGCATAGCTTTTGGCGATCACGCAGTGGATACCTGACGTCTTAATCGCAAGAGGCGCATGTTCACGGCTTGAGCCGCAGCCGAAGTTCCATCCCGCGATGATCAGATCGCCATCCTGAACTTTTTTTGCAAAATCTTCATCGATGTCTTCCATGCAGTGTTCGGCAAGAGCCTTAGCATCAGGTGTATTCAGATAACGGGCCGGAATAATGACATCTGTATCGACGTTGTCTCCGTAGACAAACGTTTTTCCGCATGCTTCATTCATTGTGATTCCCTCCCTTATTCAAATTCTCTCGGATCACTGATGTGTCCGGTTAATGCACTGTAAGCCGCAGTATACGGGCTTGCCAGATAGACTTCGGATGTTTTATCGCCCATACGGCCCACAAAGTTACGGTTAGTGGTGGATACGCAGCGTTCTTCCGGGGCGAGGATACCCATGTATCCGCCAAGGCAAGGTCCGCAGGTCGGTGTAGAGACAACTGCACCTGCTTCAATAAACGCCATCAGATAACCGTTTGAAATGCACTGTTTATAGATATCCATCGTTGCCGGAATAATAATGCAGCGGATACCGTCCTTGACATGATTGCCTTTGAGAATGCGGTAAGCGGCATCCATATCTTCCATACGGCCGTTCGTGCAGCTTCCGATGACAACCTGATCGATTTCAATGTGTTCGGATTCTTTTGCCGGATGAGTGTTTTCCGGCAGGTGTGGCCAGGAAACAACCGGAACGATCTGACTGAGATCCATTTCTACAACCTGTTCGTAGACTGCATCTTCATCCGCCTCATAAATTTTCGGTTCCCCTGCTCCATGTTCCTTCAGGAAAGTCAAGGTCTTTTCATCAACCGGGAAAATTCCGTTTTTCGCCCCGGCTTCAATTGCCATGTTGCAGATGCAAAGACGGTCATCCATGCTTAATGCCTGTACGCCTTCTCCGGTAAATTCGAGGGATTTATAGAGCGCACCATCGACACCGATCTGTCCGATTAAAGACAGAATGACGTCTTTTCCGCTCACAAAATCATTCAGCTTGCCGGAAAGTTTTACCTGAATAGCAGCCGGAACTTTAAACCATGCTTTGCCAGTTGCCATTCCGGCAGCCATGTCGGTAGAGCCGACACCGGTTGAAAATGCTCCTAAAGCACCATAGGTGCAGGTATGGGAGTCCGCACCGATCAGGCAGTCGCCAGCAGTTACGCGTCCCTGTTCCGGCAGCAGTGCGTGTTCGATTCCCATTTTGCCGACATCATAGAAGTGGCTGATCTGGTTTGCCTTGCAGAAGGAACGGCAGGTTGCCGACTGTTTTGCGGCTTTAATATCTTTGTTCGGGACGAAGTGGTCGAGAACGATGTTAATTTTTTCAGGGTCAAATACAGAATCAAATCCTGCTTTTTCAAATTCTGCGATTGCGACTGGCGTGGTGATGTCGTTTCCAAGTACGCCATCGAGATCGGCAAGAATCAGCTGTCCGGCCTTCACTTCATCGAGACCGGCATGTGCCGCAAGAATTTTCTGCGTCATTGTCATTGCCATATGCTTGTTCTCCTTATCGTTATCTTGATTTCTTTCTCTATCTTTTTTTCAGTTTATCCGGCTTCTATTTTCCGTGGTTATTGATGGCGGAAGTCAGCGCAAGAATACCGGAATACAGGATATCGGAATCACTTCCGGCACCCCATGTTCTCGTGCCATCCGGCCAGAGCAGACCGACATAACTCTGTGCCACGGCATCAGAACTCTTACCTAACGACTGATCCGTATAAGTTTCCAGTGAGTAGTCGAGGTTCAGTCCCTGTTTGAGGGCATTGTTGACGGCATTCAGACGACCGTTTCCGGCGCCGTACCATTCATATTCGGTTCCATCCACGACAACGGTAACCACTGCTTTGAGGTTTCTGCCCTGTATGAAGTGTGCTTCTTTCATCTCGACAACCGGACCGGTCTTGTTGAGGTAAGTTTCGTTGAAGACTTTGAGGATTTCTTCCGGTTTCAGTTCCGCATGACGGTGATCGGAAACGCTCTTGACGGTATAACCGAAATGTTCGCGCATCTTTGCCGGCAGATCATAGCCGTAACGGTGTTCGAGGATATAGCCGATGCCGCCTTTACCGGACTGGGAATTGACACGGATGACATCGGAATCATAAGTACGGGAGAGATCCTCCGGATCAATCGGCAGATATGGAACGGTCCAGCGTCCTTCTGGATCTTCTTCCTTGCATTTCATGCCTTTGGCAATCGCATCCTGATGAGATCCGGAGAATGCCGCAAAGACGAGTGAGCCTGCATAAGGCTGACGGTCATGAACATGCATACGGGTCGTGCGTTCGTAAATCTCAACGATTTCCGGCATGTTGGAGAAATCCAGTTTCGGATCCACACCGAGAACATACATATTTAATGCCAGCGTAATCGCATCAACGTTTCCGGTCCGTTCGCCGTTTCCAAACAGGCAGCATTCCACGCGCTGTGCTCCCGCAAGAAGTGCTAATTCAGTATCCGCAACACCGGTTCCGCGGTCGTTATGCGGGTGTGTTGACAAAATGACTGCTTCACGGTTATGTAAATGATCGGAACAGTATTCAATCTGATTGGCATAAACATGCGGCAGGGACATCTCCACGGTTACGGGCAGGTTGATAATCATCGGACGTTCCACGGTCGGTTCCATGATATCGATTACCGCATTACATACTTCCAGCGCATAATCCGGTTCGGTTCCGGTAAAGGATTCCGGAGAGTATTCGAACAGGAAGTTGCCATCGTATTCCTGAGAGAGCTGTTTGACCAAGCGTGCTCCTTCCAGCGCAATTTCCTTGATTTCTTCCTTGGATTTCTTGAAAACCTGTTCACGCTGTGCTTTCGATGTTGAATTATAGAAATGGACAACGGCACGCGGTGCGCCTTTGATGGCATCGAAAGTTTTGCGGATAATATGTTCGCGGCACTGTGTAAGAACCTGGATCGTTACATCATCCGGAATCAGATCCTGTTCGATCAGTGTACGCAGGAATTCGTATTCCGTTTCGGATGCTGCCGGGAAGCCGACTTCGATTTCTTTGAAACCGATTTTCACGAGCATATTGAAGAACTCGAGTTTTTCTTCGAGAGACATCGGCACAATCAAAGCCTGGTTGCCATCGCGCAGGTCTACCGAACACCAGATCGGGGCCTGTTCAGGATGGTCTTTTTTCACCCAACGGTATTCGGATTTTTCCACCGGGAAATATCCGGGTGAATATTTTTTCGCATTCATCATCATGATTTCCTCCTGAGTAATCGAGTAGGCAAGTAATTAGCTGACCTCTCACACCACCCTGCGTACGGATC
>JBJEFF010000157.1:0-5878 GCA_051873775.1 Allobaculum sp.
ATCCCTCCGGATTGCAATCATTAATCAGGATTGTCGAGATGTTATTCAGACTGGCTGCGCGTATGCGCTGCAGGTACTGGATTCCGATAATGCAGACAAAGACGAGCATCATCGAAACGAATAAATTCTGGAAGAAGAACAGCGCACAGAATTCAGCAATAATTCCGAGTGTATAACCGAAATTGATTTTCTGAACTGAAGTTCTTGCTTCATTGGCAATGGCTTCAAACTCGTGATCAAGCGGATGACGGGACAGGTAAGCCTGTACGATGTCATCATCACCTTTGATATGTGCTTTAGCCAGTGCTTTTTTCTGGGAGGATCTTAATGACAGCCAGCCGTAGAGATCGACAACGATCATCACCGGAATACCCAGAATTCCTGCCATAATTGCGTATTCAGGAACCATAAAGGCAAGAATGGCGATCATAAAGAGTGCTGCGGTATTGGTTACAGAAATGAGGCTGACGATTAAAAAGATATTCAGCAATCCCATAAAACCGATTCCGCTCGAAACTCCGATCAACCAGGGGTTCGAGATAAAAACGGCTGCCATTTCCGTGGGTACTGATTCATTGACCAATTCCAGGAATATGTCATCGGCATTGAAGAAAAAAGTCATCGCAAATCCTGCCACGAATGCCAGGACTAGCCCCAACAACTGATTTCGACATTTATATTTCCACATTCACGGTACCTCTCTAATGCTTCACGCAGCGAAGCTGCGCTTTGCTTAAAACTGTATCTTTTATAGAAACTGTATCTAATAGTATATGCAATGAAACCGGACAAAAAATGGAATATTCTTCATGATCATGTGAAATTGTGGAAGACTCTGTTTGCTCCCCGCTCTCCCCCTGTTTTTTGCCGGCTCCGGTCAGTTAGATTATACCAACTTGTACCGGGAATCCGTGAATCTTGCATTACAGGAGACTCATTTCTGCAGATTATGACCTCCATGATTATCTTATGTTCTCTCTACAGTTTTTTCGTCTGATGATTTTCCTCTATTTCATTGGAAATTTCAATCTTTTCGCCTGTCTTGTTCAACCGGAGCATTCCTCATCACCAAAATTCACTTCTTTTGCCCTGGAAAATCCCGAAAGTGAGAGGGATTGCTCATTTTTCTTTACTTCTAATTCAACTTTTCAATTCGCTTTAATTCAACTTTTTTAAATTTCTATTTGACTTCAGGAATGGATTATTGTATTTTAAATAAGCGCTGAAGCGATGGAGTCGTGTCCGAGCGGTTTAAGGTGCAGTCTTGGAAAGGCTGTGTAGGCGAAAGCTTACCCAGGGTTCGAATCCCTGCGACTCCGCCATTTAAAAACAATCCAATCCGATAATAGTTAATGTTTCGGATTGGTTTTTTTATGCCCTGGCGAAAGAAAAATTCATCAGGGCGATTTATTAGGCTTGATTTACCTTTTATTCATCATCCGCCATCCTAATGTTCCATATCCGTGTGATCTGTAAACCATCAGGCTGGATTCAGGCTCTCAAACTTCACTAAAAATTCATATTTTCGCGATATTTATTACACTTTTTTCTCTTTTCGTTATAATAATTCTGATATGACTACAGGACAAAGAATTCGAGAATCGCGACTGAAACGCCAGAAAACAATGGCAGATCTTGCTTCGGCAATCGATGTCTCCCCGACAACCATTTCAAAATACGAAGCCAATCTGATCCATAATATTCCCCAGGATAAACTCCATGCGATTGCGGAGTATTTAGACATTTCATTTTACTATTTAATCGGTCTTGAAGACGATGAGAAAAAAGCGCCTTTAATCCTCACGGTGGATGAACAGTTATTAATTGAAGACTATCGTTCTCTCTCCCCGCAGGATCAGGAAACTCTCAGAATTCTCTGCTCACGCCTTCTTGAAGTCGCTTCAAACCCCCAGAAACTCGTACAGCTGACCTTATAAAAGCAGATACTTTCAGGTGCCTTGTAATTCCCGAGACATGTGAAAGTATCTGTTTTTCTTTCTCCGTATCACAATTCTGTTTCATTTTTCCTTCATGAATTGGTTTTCTTAAAAAAGAGCAGATTCCGTCACTTCAAAGGAATTCTGCTCTGATGAAACTTCTTTATATGATTGGTTTGAAGCCGGAATTATTCAGCTTTTAATTCGTCGACGGCTTTTTTGAGGACTTTGCCGATTGAATCATGAATGACTAAATTCGCATAATGATCGCGTGATGTGCGGTCACGGTTGATCAGGACAAGATACTTGCCGTGGAAATAATCAATCAGACCCGCTGCCGGATAGACCACCAGGCTCGTTCCGCCGATGATCAGGCAGTCTGCTTTCTGAATCGCCTCTACCGCATTCATGAGAATATTGCTGTCAAGACCTTCTTCATACAGGACAACATCCGGTTTAATAATCGCTCCATCATCCTTGCAGCGCGGAATGCCATCCTTGTCACGGGCATCCATTACTTCTTCCAGTGTATAGAACCTGCTGCATTTTTCGCAGTAGTTGCGTAATACCGAGCCGTGCAGCTCATAGACCGTTGTGGAGCCGGCTTTCTGATGGAGTCCGTCAATATTCTGGGTAATGATGGCTTTGAGCTTGCCCATCTTTTCCAGTTCGACTAAGGCCTTATGCGCATCATTAGGCAGAGCGTCAGGGTAGATCATTTCATTGAAATAAAAATCAAAGAAGTCTTTCGGTCGGCGTTCATAGAA
This sequence comes from Allobaculum sp., assembly GCA_051873775.1. Lineage (GTDB taxonomy): Bacteria > Bacillota_I > Bacilli_A > Erysipelotrichales > Erysipelotrichaceae > Allobaculum. The sequence goes on from JBJEFF010000157.1 coordinate 2,705, forward strand.
CGTGTGGGAAAGCATCGTTTCCGCCGGATACGGATACGTACGTTCCTTCTTTTCGCCATAAAGACCGGTCGGAGAGCGGAAATCCGGGATATTGCTTTCCGTGGACACACCGGCACCGCCGAAGAACACAATGTTGTTCGACTCACGAAGAATATCGGTTAATGTCATAGTTCACCTCTAAAAAAGCCAGGGACATCTTTCATTCCCTGGCATGTCTGTTAATTCAGTTTTAATCTTCTTTTCTGTGAATATCAATATGGAATTTGTCTTTCTTCACATCAACATTAATATGAGCGTCAGACATAATTCCGTCTTCGATCATTTTCTTAGCGATATCTGTTTCGAGATTGCGCTGGATATAACGCTTCATCGGACGAGCACCAAATACCGGATCGACACCGTTAGCGGCAATCTTGGCATAGGCTTTTTCAGTCAGATGCAGAGTAATATCTTTTTCTGCAAGACGGTGAGCAAGTTCGCCGACGAATTTTCTGGCAATCTTGCCGAACGCCTGTTCGTTCAGCGCATTGAAGACAACGATTTCATCAATACGGTTAATGAATTCAGGACGGAAATGTTTCTTGACTTCTTCCATGTATTTTTCATGGAGCAGTTCCGGTTCCTTTTCAAATTCAAAGGCGTACTGGGCACCGAGGTTGGAGGTCAGAATAATGATCGTGTTCTTGAAGTCGACAGTTACACCTTTGGAATCGGTAATACGGCCATCATCGAGAATCTGTAACAGAACGTTGAAGACATCCGGATGAGCTTTTTCAACTTCATCGAACAGAACGATGGAATACGGATTACGACGGACAGCTTCAGTCAGCTGACCACCTTCATCGTATCCCACATATCCAGGAGGAGCACCGATTAAACGAGCCACACTGTGTTTCTCCATATATTCGGACATATCAATACGGACGATATGACGTTCATCATCGAACAGCTGCTGAGCAAGAGTCTTGGCAACTTCGGTTTTACCGACACCAGTAGGACCTAGGAACATGAACGAACCGATCGGACGGTTTTCATCCTGAATCTGGGCTTTCGAACGGAGGATGGAATCGACAACGAGATCAATCGCATGATCCTGACCGACAACACGTTTCTCCATTTCGCTCTTGAGGTTCAGTAATTTCTTACGTTCGGATTCAACCAGACGGCTGACTTCGACGCCGGTCCAGCGGGAAACGATTTTGGCGATCATTTCTTCGTTGATGGTTTCCTGAATCAGCGCATTTTCTGCATCGTTGGCCTGATGTTCGGCAATCCGTTTTTCGAGTTCCGGAATTGTTCCGTAACGCAGTTTAGCGGCATCTTCGTAACGCATTTCGTTCTGGGCTGTTTCCAGATCGAGTTTTGCTTTTTCAAGAGCCTGTTTATCTTCTTTCGCCAGTTCGATTACGCGTTTCTCATCTTCCCACTTGGTATAGAGTTCATCGCGTTTTTCCTGGAGGCGACCCATTTCTTCTTCAATTTCCTTGCGACGTTCAAGTGTCTTCTTGTCATCTTCATCCATCAGGGACGTTTTCTCGATCTGCAGCAGCATGATTTTACGCTGGAGTTCATCGAGTTCCTGAGGCATGGATTCCATTTCCACTTTCAGAGTCGCACAGGCTTCATCGACTAAGTCGATTGCTTTATCCGGCAGGAAACGGTCTGTGATGTAACGGTCGGACAGAGATGCTGCCGCAACAAGGGAATCATCACTGATATGAACGCCATGGTACGATTCAAAACGGTCTTTCAGACCACGCAGAATGGAAATCGTATCTTCGACATTCGGTTCCTTGACCTGAACCTGCTGGAAACGTCTTTCGAGTGCAGGGTCCTTTTCAATATACTTACGATATTCATTGAATGTGGTTGCACCGATCATGTGCAGTTCACCGCGCGCAAGCAGAGGCTTGAGCAGGTTTGCTGCATCCATTGATCCTTCGGTTTTACCCGCACCAACCAGGTTATGAATTTCATCAATAAAGAGGATAATCTGGCCATTGGACTGTTTGACTTCATCAAGGATGGCTTTTAAACGTTCCTCGAATTCACCGCGGTATTTTGCACCGGCAATTAAAGAACCCATATCGAGTTCGATCAATTTCTTGTCTTTGAGGGATTCCGGCACATCGTCTTTAAAGATACGCCATGCCAGTCCTTCAACGGCTGCGGTTTTACCGACGCCCGGTTCACCGATTAAAACAGGGTTGTTCTTGGTTTTACGGGAAAGGATCTGCATCATGCGGCGAATTTCATCATCACGGCCGATGATCGGATCGATTTTACCTTCGCGTACTTCTTCAACGAGATCGCGTCCGTATTTTTTCAGAGCTTCAAGGTTATCCTCCGCATTCGGAGTATCCATTTTACGGCCGCCGCGTCGTTCAAGTTCTGCCTGGTAGCACTGCTGTTCATTCAGATGGAAAATCTGAACCAGTTTTCGGGAAATGTAAGATTTGTTGAACATCAGCGCAATCCATAATGTTGCAACGCTCAGGTATGTTTCATCATGTTCTGCCGCCCATTTCTGAGCTGTTTCCATTGATTTCTGGACTTCATTACTTAGGTTAATATTGGCAGAATTGGATTTAACAATATTTTTTTCTTCTTCAGAAATAATCTGTAATGCTTTTTTCTTGTCGACATTGAGTCGATCGAAAAGACCATTTAAAGTGTCTTCTTTAAAAATCGCTTCAAGGACATCAATTGTATCCACGCTCGCATGCTGCTTTGATTTGGCATCATTGATCGCCTGGAGAATTATGCGTTGAAGGTTTTCAGACATTTTTTCAAAATCCATAGTCTCCCTCCTTTGTTTCCCGACATCATCATTATAGACTTCTGCAAGTTTAATGAATCTGCAGATGCCTGAGATTTATACAGAATTCTCTGATCCGGAAAATCCGGCTTGATATCTGCTTTCCCGGCTCTTTTATGGCTTCTGTTCATAAACGGATTATAAAATCTTATATATTTATTTTTTAATCCAGAATATGTTTATCTTATGCAGTTTATGTCGTTGATAATTCTGTTCTAACCTCTTTTTTCCCTGCGGTAAATCCAGGTGCCCGCATTTTCTGTTTCCGCTTTTTTCATGCACCACCTGCGCATTTTCTGATAAACGTAAAATGTGAAAGTCTTTTGTACGTTTGAAGCACGACGAAAAGTCCTCCT
>JBJEFF010000158.1:0-5848 GCA_051873775.1 Allobaculum sp.
CCTGTAATTCCTTCTGCAGGGGAGAGGAAAGTCGGATACATCAGGATACCGGCGATGAGGATACCGAAGATTTCCTTAACCTTGAAACGCTGAGCAGCCGCAAAACCGATGATGAACGGCATGAAGTAGAATGGGGCATCACCAAGAGCATTCAGAACCGTAATAATGTCCGAATCCGCCGCAACGAGATGGAATGCGGTAATCATGGCGACAATACCTTTGATCATACCGCCGGCAACGATGGCCCATAATCCAGGAGTTACACAGCTTGCGAGCGTATTTAATCCGCGCATGAGGATGTTTTCTTTTTTGCCATCGGCTGCCTGATCGCTCAGATCTTCAACACCGGAATCTTTAAATCCGGAGATTTCGATGAAATCGTTGAAGACATCCCCGACTTCTGTTCCGACTACGCACTGAATCTGGCCGCTGCCTTCGATGATCTGAAGCAGACCTTTGACCTGTTTAAGGCGGTCCATATCGACTTTGGAACGGTCTTTCGGGACTATTCTTAATCTTGTTACGCAATGGAAGACATTTGAGAGGTTTTCCTTGCCGCCGACGCATACAAGAATCTCGTCGCAAAGGCGGCCGTACTGATACTGACCGGCACTCGGTGTCTGAATCGGAGCGGATTCTGTCTGGGCAGCTTCTGCTTTTCGTTCGACTTCGGCAACCGGAGTGCTGATTTCTACATTTCCCGGTGCGCTGATCCGGATGTCCTCTTTTGCGGTATTGGTAAAGATGGTCATCACAGGTGTGTGATAACCGGCTTTCCGGATTTCGTTAAGGTCAAAGCGGACAAGCTCATCTTTGGCTTTGACCAAATCGCCCTTGTTTACGAGGATTTTGAATCCTTTTCCGTTCAGATTTACGGTATCGATGCCGATATGAATCAGGATTTCCGTGCCATCCTGACAGGTTAATCCAACGGCATGACCGGTCGGGAATGTCATGGTGACTGTCGCATCAGCCGGTGCGCAGACCACGCCTTCAACTGGCTCTACCGCAAATCCGGGACCCATTGCCAACGACGCAAAGGTCGGATCACTGACGTTTTCTAAAGGAATAAAGTGCCCTTTAATTCCTGCAAAAATAGTCGTTTTCATTTCTTCTGTTCTCCTGTTTGATCTGGTTAGACCTTTCTATGTGTTTCTTTAAGAACCGGTTCTTATGGTTGTATCTTACTTTTGCACAAGCGCTTTCACAATTTCGCTTTCTAAGCAAATTAGGACCAAACTTAATGTCTTCGTTATTTCTTTTTCTTTTACCGCCCCGCAGACGGCACAAAAAAAGGGCAGTCCTTTATTCGAACTGCCCTAGGACTTTCTGCTAAAGAGGATTAGCCGGGGCGGTAGTGGTGCTGTTTTTCCGGTAGTCCGTAGGGGACATGCCATAGAGACTTTCAAACTTGCGGTAGAAAAAGCCGATGTTTTCGTAACCGACACTGCGGGCGATTTCACTGACGGGCATCTCGGTATTCTGCAGGTACAGACAGGCTTTATTCATGCGCTGCATAATCTGCAGATCCTTGAACGTCTTTCCCGTATGTTTACGGATGTAGGCACTGAGATAGTTCGGATGGAAACCGAACTTTTCGGCAACGGAATTCAAGGTCGCACTCTGATAATGATCTTCGAGTTCCCTGAGCACCTGTAAAGCTAGATTGTCTTCCGGATTTTCTTCACTCTGACCGGCATCGATCTGCAGAGTATACATGCGCAGCAGACTGGAAAACAGAATGATCATATACGAGTCGATGATTTCATTGGAACAGAGTCTCGGATCATAGTATTCGCAAAGCAGCTGCTGAACGACCGGATGAATTTCCACGTCGGGATGAGCCCGGAATATGTGGTACTTGTGCTTGCGGTTGTTCTGGAAAATCGCAGAGATCAGAAAGGAGGACACCAGTTTCTGACTGCTCAGGCGGGCTAGAAAACTGTTGGTGAAATAGGACTTGCGCATATCAATCGTGATAATCAGATCGTCTTCTGTGAGCGGCAGCACTTCATGCACCGTATTGGTATCGAGCAGACAGACATCATGTTCATTGAGGACCACTTGCTTACCATCAATAATCTGCACCATTCTGCCGCGGTAGACATAGTTAATCTCAATGACGGAATGGAGGTGTTTCGGAATTCCGGTAAATCTCGAATCGCGGTTGAGACAGATGTTGTGTTCGTTCATGATCGAGTCGAATTTAAAGATATAGACTTTCTCTCCGTCAATTTCGGTCCTCTCCATTTTTTTATAATGAGGACTTAATTCGCCCGGGTGGTCACGATGGCGAATTTCGCTTGGAGTCAGAGTGTTCATTTTCGTTTCAAGCTGTTCAAGGTTCATAGTGATTTACCTTTCTGAAGATGATCTTTCAATAGGATGACTGGATATGTTCAATGTACCATCTGCGACGTACAGAAAGAAGATCTGCCGCAATCTTGCATGATGATCAGAAGAAACAGAAAAATCCCCCGGAGAACCGGTCTCCAGAGGGGATGAGGCGCGAAAAGCAGAAGTTTAGAATTCATTGTTTCGAATAAAGCGGAAAGAAAGAACAGCCGAAACAGCCAGGATGATCGCCGCGAGCGCAATTGCGCAGTACGGTAGCCAGTTGAGCAGTGAGCTGAGAGTAGCCGGATCAATTGCATTTTCACCCATTAAACCCTCGATGGTGATGATCGCAATCATGACGATTCCTGCAAAAATAGCCGAGAACCACAAGGAGTGTTCGCGCAGTTTAATAAACACCGGAATCATGAACGAGCTGATCATGATAGTTCCGAAGAGTCCGACTGCACAGACAAACCAGTAACTGATTTCAGGATCCGGCTTAAACAGGCTGAGCAGTACGGTCAGAATCAGCACAATCAGTGCCGATGGAACGATACTGACTATATATTTTTCAATCACGTACTGTTTACGGGTGAAAGGCAGAGTAAACAGATACGGTCCGGTTGTCTGATCGAGATCGATCATCGAGGATTTAGCCATGATCATGGTCAGAATTGCCGGCGCAAAACCGATCGCAAGAGCCGGCATCGAAAACAGGTAGACGATCGTCAGCAGCCCGATGATGCCGATAAAACGTTTCTGGCTGATCAGCCAGTGATAATCAAGTGTAAATAATGTTTTCATGAGAGACGTACTCCTTCTTCGAGGATGGTCAGCAGATCGTCGATGTTGCCATTGGTGATCACGATACCCGGATAGTTTTCTTCGTAGAACTTACGGTCCCGGACAAGAACTTTAATGCCCGAAGGCTGGCGGTCATAGCCGACAATAGCGATTGGATCAAGCGATTCAAATGTCTTTTCATCGACGGAGAGAATGCCGTATTCGTTTTTGAGCGCATCGACGGTTTCATGCATCATGAACTGACCATGGTGAATCATCCAGAAATCATCACAGAGATTTTCTAAGTCGGATGCGATGTGAGAACTGATGAGAATCGAGCGCCCCGGTTTTTCCATGAAGTCCTGCAGGTATTCGTAAATCTTATTGCGGGCAAGAATATCAAGACCGGCAGTCGGCTCATCCAGAATCAGCAGTCTTGCATCATGCGTAATTGTCGCAATGAGTTTAAACCGCGCCATCATACCCGTCGAAAAACCGGAAAGCGGCTTGCCATCAGGCAGTTCAAGATCAGCACACATCTGATCAAACTGTTTTTCGTTAAAGCTCGGATAGGCAGACTTGAGAATGTGCCTGCAGTCACGGATGGTCAGGCAGGTCGGAAATGTGGAATCACTGAAGATCACCCCGAGCTTTTCTTTCTGTTCGACACTCAGATCATCGACCGCGCTGCCAAAAAGGGAAATATCTCCGGCATCGGACTTGATTAAGCCGCAGATGGCTTTAAATAAAGTACTTTTTCCGGCACCGTTGATGCCGACAATGCCGGTGATTGTATTTTCGCATAGCTGAAACTGATCCACCTGTAAGGAAAAGTTTCCGTAGTCTTTGCGAAGGTTATGAATGTTAATCATTTGAATCCTCCAGTAAGGTGGAAACCAGCCCGAGAATCTCTTCATTCGTGTATTTCATGCCTCTTGCTTTTGAAATTGCAAGATCAAAGGCAGCTTCGAGCTGTTTCTGCATCTCTTCTTCGACGAGTGCCGGTGATATGGCGGCTACGTAAGTTCCTTTACCGTGAACCGTGGTCACAAAGCCTTCGCCTTCTAGCAAGTCGTAGGCTTTTTTCACTGTCAGAGCCGAGATGTGGTAGTTCTTTGCGCAGGTCCGAACGGAAGGAACTAGTTCGCCGGCACCTAAAGAACCAGTTGAGATCTGTTTGCGGATCTGATCCGCAATCTGTTCGTAAATCGGGACCATTGAGGTCGTTGAAATATGAAGTTCCATGGAGTCCTCCTTGTAAACAGTATATAACAGTAGGCAACACAAGTAAACAGTATAAACACTTAAAACAGTAAACTTTTTTGCACGAAAAAAGCGCCTCTCCCTTAGGAAAAGCGCGTCAGTTCATTTCATCCGTAAAATTATTCAACTTATTCGTTAACTTCAGAGTATTTGCGACGGGATGGGTCAAGATTGTCTACATAGTAGCGAACAGTCAGTTTACCCGCAATTCTGGAACGAACTTTTGGTTCTACTTCAAAACCATCGCCTTCTAACATCTGGTTAAGCATTGCCTTGCATGCGGCAGTCAGGTTCTTGCAGCCTGGTTCGCATTCATCTTGGAGATCTTTGGCATTGACGAGGATGTAGAGATCCATGGCATCATGAGCGTTCTGTTTTTTCTGCATTAACACTTGCTCATACTGTTCCTGTGTCCATTTTTCCATGAGAATCGTCCTTTCTTTTATGCCTTAAGGCATCGATGAATAGGATAAAGGATATGATTCAATTGTCAAACTGGGCGAATGAAAGCGGATCGCAAAGCCTGCTTATCCTACAAATAAGGCAAAAATCGAAGATTTCCGGATTTTGGATGCTTATGGCTTGACGATGAGATCGGCATTCATCATCTTCTCGCTCATGTCAGCAAGCGGGCAGCTAGTGCCGGCTTTGAGTGCTGCATCGAGTGAGTAGAAAGAAAGACTTTCTTCGTTGACGAGAATTTCGATCCCTTCTTTTTCAAGTGTCTGAAGGTCTTCGAGAACAGGACTTTCGCTGCTCGCAAGAACAACAGCGGAATTATAGAGAAGAATAGCAGTCGGACGGGTCTTACCTGTCGCAAGGGAACTTAAGAAAGTCTTCATTAAACGCTCTCCTAACTGCGGGTTACCCTGACCGAAACGGCTGGAATTTAAAATAACTAATACATCTTGAGACATAAAACAAACTCCTTTCTGTCTCATTATCATAAACCGAAAATCCGGCAATAGGGATTTTTCAGTCTGAGGATCAGACGAGATCGATTGTAACGGGAAGGACAATAGCTCCTTTGATAGTCTCTTCTCGGATAACTGGTGATGGATCAGGAACCGGATCGCCATCGCCTGCCATTCTTGAGTAATGCGCAGATAAAGCTTCTTTGGCGAGTTCAAGAGCTGTTTCAATATCCGGTCCAGAAGCTGTACAGCCGGGAAGATCTGGAAAATAAGCTCTATAGCCGGTAGAACAAGGTTCGAAAACTGCGAGATAAGTAACTTTTTCCATCATGTCATTCTCATTTTCTGAATATATTACGGGTCATAAGATAAAAATAAAGCGAACCATCCGGGACACTGAATCATCATGTCCTATATGGTTCGCTTATTGTTTCTAATGGCGGAGACGGTGGGATTCGAACCCACGAGCCCTTGCAGACTACCTGATTTCGAGTCAGGCTCGTTATGACCACTTCGATACGTCTCCATGTGTTTCAGTATTTTAACATATA
>JBJEFF010000159.1:0-5838 GCA_051873775.1 Allobaculum sp.
GTTTCTTTAGCGATGGCATTGGCGGAGTAATCGGCAATTGCCATCTTTTTATCGAGGATAAAGTCGACAATGACTGTTTCGGTATTCGAAAACGGATAGTCTTTCATTTTGTCCTTGAGCAGCATAGACACATTCCTCCTGTGATTTTTATTTACATGAAATTGAAAAATTTGTAAATGAGAAAAACAAAGAACTCAACTGTCAGAATCAGGTGTCAGGATCGTCCGTTACTTGAAAGAGCGATACCGCGCATGACGGGCAGGACAGAAAAGTGATGGGAATCAGATTGAAGGGAGGTCATTTGGATCAAAGAAGTTAAATAATGAAGATTTTATGAGCTCAATTTTGACAAGAAAGAATCTTGCTGACTATAATTGGTTCAACGATGTTGAAGAGGACAACACGTTCGGAATTTGGATTCAGAAAGAAGGGCGGTTGATGCGAGCCCTTTGAAAAATCCGATCGTTACTCCCTCGGAATTGCCCCTGAAAAGGTGTGCCGTACTGCTGCGTTAAAGCGATCAAAGAGCAGAAAGCCAAGCAGTCTCAAAGAATAGACTGTCATTATGATTAAACTTCAAAGTATGCAGGCTTTCTGAAATAAGGTGGTACCGCGCACGACAGGCGTCCTTAGGGATTCTGTCGTTTTTTTGTGTTCAGAACACGGAAAAAAAGAAAAAGGACTAGAAAGGATTAGAATTATGGAACTCGTTAACATTCTTGAAGACGAACACTTATCAATGCTGAACCATTCTGCAGCACACTTAATGGCTCAGGCTGTCAAACATCTTTACCCGCAGGCAAAATTCTGGGTAGGACCAGTTATTTCTGATGGTTTCTACTACGATATGGACCTTGGCGATGTCAATCTGACAGACGAAGATTTAGTTAAAATCGAAAAAGAAATGAAAAAAATTGCCAAAGATGGCAAACGTATTGTACGCCGCGAAGTTTCTAAGGAAGAAGCCCGCGAAATGTTTAAAGATGATCTTTATAAAGAAGATTTAATCGAAGGACTCGAAGATGGAAACATTACTGTTTACTCTCAGGGTGATTTCACGGATTTATGCCGCGGACCTCACGTTGAATCTGTAAAACAGCTCAAAAACGTAAAACTGCTCAAACACTCCGGCGCTTACTGGAAAGGGGACAACAACAATAAAGTCCTCCAGCGTGTTTACGGTATCGCATTCGATACAAAAGAAGATCTCGACAGCTATCTCGAAGCTTTAGAAGAAGCAAAGAAACGCGACCACAAGAAACTCGGCCGTGAAATGAACCTGTTCACAATTTCCGAATACGCACCAGGTATGCCGATCTTCTTACCGGACGGCATGATTTTAAGAAACCAGCTAGAAGGCTTCTGGTATGACGTTCATGAAAAGGCCGGCTATAAGTTCATCAAGACTCCGATTATCATGTCCCGTGAACTGTGGGAACGTTCCGGTCACTGGGATCATTACCAGAACAACATGTATACAACCAAAGTGGATGATCGCGACTTTGCGATCAAACCAATGAACTGCCCGGGTGCTCTACTTGTCTACAATACTGATCTGCATTCCTACAAGGATCTGCCATTACGTGTCGGTGAACTCGGTCAGGTACACCGTCATGAAGCTTCCGGTGCACTGAACGGTCTGTTCCGTGTTCGCACGTTCACTCAGGATGATGCCCACATTTTCGTAACTCCGGATCAGATTGAATCTGAAGTTAAAGGTGTATTAACTCTGATTGACCAGATCTACGGTGTGTTCGGTCTGCCATACACGATCGAACTCTCCACTCGTCCGGAAAAAGACTACATCGGTACAGAAGAAATCTGGGACCGTTCCGAAAAAGCACTTGCGGATGCATGCCATGCCGCTGGTAAAGACTTTGTAGTCAACCCTGGCGATGGTGCATTCTACGGACCAAAACTCGATATCCACATTAAAGACTCCTTAGGCCGTGACTGGCAGTGCGGAACAATCCAGCTCGATATGAACCTGCCTGAACGTTTCAACTGCACTTATGTTGATCAGGACGGTTCCAAGAAGACTCCGTTAATGCTGCACCGCGTTGTTTACGGATCCATCGAACGATTCATCGGTATTCTGATTGAACACTTTGCCGGACACTTCCCGTTATGGCTCGCTCCGCGTCAGTTCGTTGTTATCCCTGTCCATCAGGAAAAACACTATGAATATGCCAAGAAAGTTGCAGATGCTCTTGAAGCACGCGGTATGCGTGTAACACTCGATGACCGCAATGAAAAACTCGGTTACCGTGTCCGTGAAGCACAGATTCACAAAATCCCGTATCAGATCGTCGTCGGCGACCGCGATATCGAAAACAATACAGTTACAATCCGTAAGTCTGGCAGCAAAGATGCCCAGACTATGGACTTAGAAGAAGCTTTAAATAAATTCACTAAAGAGGTAAATGATAAATGTCTTTTCGTAATGGATTAAAATGGGCTGCCTCCGCTGTACTTGCACTCACTTTAGCGGCATGCTCTTCATCCACTCCTGCAAGTTCCCAGGCGAGTTCTTCCGCTGCATCCAGCGAAGAACCGGCTGAAACTCTGAAAGTACTCGCTCCGACAGGTGCTCCTGCTCTTGCAACGCTCGGCTTAGGCGACAGTGCCGAGGTTGAATATGTTGATGGTCAGGATTTACTGATCAGCGAACTGTCCAAAACAGACGGTGAATACGACATGATCGTTGCGCCGGTCAATCTCGGTATGAAAACCTGGAAAGAAGCTGAAGCGTACCAGCTCGATGCGATTCTGACATGGGGTAACTTATACGTCGTTGCCCCGGACGAAAACTGGAACGAAGAAGGTAAAACAATTGCCTTATTCGGTGAACAGGCTGTTCCGGGCATGGTGTTCAATTCCCTCTATCCGGAACTGAACGCAACTGCAGAATACTATCCTTCCGTTTCCGAAGCTTCCGCAGCACTGCTTTCCGGTAAAGCAGACAGCGCTCTGCTTGCTCAGCCGGCAGCTGCTGGTGCGATTGCCAAAGGTAAGGAAAGTGATCTCGAATTATCTCCGGTCGCAGACCTACAGGCAGAATGGACAGAAGCTCACGAAAGTGAACATAAAGGCTATCCGCAGGCTGCTCTGTTCGTAAAAAAAGGTAAAGCTGCCGACTATCAGGCTGCTTTAGACGAGATGCGCGACTATATTGACAATGCAACTGCTGAAACAATCGAAGCAGATGTAGAAGCAAAAGTTGACCAGCTTGGTGTACCGAATGCAAAAATTGCGGCATCAACCTGGCAGCAGCAGAACATTCACTTTGTAAATGCGAGTGAAGTGCAGGAAGAAATTGCGGCTTTCCTCAGCCTGTTCGGCATTGAAATTCCGGAAGGAATCATTGTTGAATAAATAAGGATCCATTAAACTCATGTTCAAAAAGAACCACCTGAATTTTCCGGGCGGTTCTTTTTTTGCGACTTTCAGGAAAGAATAAACAGGCCAACTTGCCTGACGAGCAAGGGCTTTTTAACATGAATTTTCTTTCCTGAAAATATATATGGATATATATATTGAATACAGATATGGAGTATTGCTCTATAGAAACAGGCAGTAAGGACACGACAGGGATCCGTGAAAACCTCATGCAACAGACAGAAAGATCCAAGATATAACCATGAAAATGAAAAGAAATTCAGTAGAAGTTACCTCTGAGAAGTTATGTGTTTTGTGCAATGTTGCATGACGAATCAAGAAGACGCTTCAGCACCTGGAAAGAATTCAAAATCTGAAAAGAAGTCAGGAAACAGAAGAAATTGATCACCTTTTGAAGCTTGGAATTCAGATTTTCACGACATTGCGATAAGATCACAAGGTACGACGGATACCGATCCGGGAAAGCTGTACTCGAAAAAATACAGAAATCATCAGCCTGTAAGCAGAAAGTAGATATGAACTGGTTACAGGAAGAAGAGTAAAGAAGATAAGAAAATATGGGAGGAAGCATGAAAACAGTTTGGATCGCAACCGGCAACCCGCATAAAACGGAAGAGTTTGCCGAAATGCTAGGTGACAACGTTCAGATTAAAACGCTGAAAGATCTCGATCAGGAACCAGTGATTGTCGAAGACGGAAAAACCTTTGAAGAAAATGCCCTGATTAAAGCACGCGCCCTGCACAACATCGTGCATGAACCCGTTATGGCGGATGACTCAGGACTGGAAGTCGATGCTTTAGATAAAGCACCGGGGATCTATTCCGCACGCTTTATGGGTGAAGACACAAGCTATGATATCAAGAATCAGGCGATTCTCGATGCGATCAAAGACAAAAAAGGGGAAGAACGTAGCGCCCGTTTCGCCTGCGCCATTGCGTGGATTGAAGAAGACGGTACAGAACACGTTTACCGCGCCAATATGGAAGGCTTCATTCACGATAAAATCGAAGGCGAAAATGGTTTTGGATATGATCCGATTTTCTATTTCCCGCCATTTAAAACTACAAGTGCCAACGTTCCGGCAGAACAGAAAAATGCGTACTCGCATCGCGGACAGGCTCTGCAGATGCTGAAGAAAGACTGGGATCTTCAGAAATGAACCACGTTGTTTTATATGAACCGGAAATTCCGGGAAATACCGGTAATATTATCCGTACCTGCATGGCGACAGGGTCGCGTCTGCACCTGATTGAGCCATTAGGATTCCGCGTAGATGACAAAGCACTCAAACGTGCCGGCATGGACTACATCCGTTCCACCGATATTAGCGTGTATCACAACTGGGAGGACTTCCTCGAAAAGAATCCGGAAGCGACAAGTGAAACAATGTATTTTCTCACCCGCTACGGGCACCGTGCGCCGGCAGAATTCGACTATACCGATCTCTCTCATGACTACTATTTTGTGCTGGGTAAAGAGAGCACAGGAATTAAAAAAGAAATTCTGATTGACCATCTTGAACACTGCATGCGTCTGCCGATGAAAGAAGATGCCCGCTCACTCAATCTTTCCAACTGTGCGGCAATCATGGTCTATGAAGCACTGCGACAGCAGAACTATCCGGGACTCAGCCATGACGAAGCCCTCAAAGGTCCGGATTTTCTCGAAAGAATCCGCGCCCAACTGCAGGCTAAAATTGCCGAAGAAGCTGCAGGGAATCAGTAAACTTTAATCAGACATTATTTTAAGCGTCAGGAAGTGAGAAAATTCCGGCGCTTTTTTTGAACTCTCAAATTATTAAAGCTTTCGTACAATAAAGTAAGAAGCAGGCTGAAATCGCAATATATGCGATAGATAAAGCAAATATACCATTTATTAACAAATTATTAAGAATTTTAGGATCTTACATCTGCTTTTTAGGGGTGGACTGCGCCCTGAAAATGTGTAAAATGGCTTGGTCTGAGGGCATTTTTTAGGTTATGGGGAAAATGACCTTGGGTTTTCCAGAAATGAGTTAATCTTAAATCGTTTGAAATACAAATAAATAAGATTGCTGTATGGAAAAAATCACAAAACTTATGGTTTTAGTCGCCAGTTTCCGGCACTGAAAACGCTTCAGAAAACTGACGAAAAGCCCTTTCAATTCGGCAGAAAACTTGCAATTGTGATGAGGTGGAAAAAACAGAAAAAACACCTTATCTCACACAAAATCCCAAAAAGATTTTATTTATGCCTTATGTAAAGGACTTCGACAAAAAAAGAAGCTAAGAAATTCTTAAGAAATCCGAGCGAAAATTCCTAAGAATTTTGCACCGAATAAAGACTTGTGGTAATTTATCATTGTTCGATAAAGAGAGGAGAATGAAATGAATTTTGTAGAAAAACACAGTAAGCTCCTAGCGATCGCATTATGTTTATGTGCTTCCGGTCCGGTACTC
>JBJEFF010000160.1:0-27374 GCA_051873775.1 Allobaculum sp.
TCTATTCCAAACACCACTTAGTAAACGAGAAAGTTCGTTAACTTAATGACATTGCAAAAAAATTTAAAAAAAAATAAATTTTTTTCGCAAAAAGTGGAGCGTAAACAGACAGGCAGAGAACCCGGAAGGGAAATACAGACAGGTTGGTAAAGAAAATCCGGACAGGCAGGGGACAGAAAAAACAGACAAGCAGAACTGTGAACATGCCAGTTGTTGAATACGGATAAACTGTAAAGAAGAAATTCAAAGTGACTGGAGAGATATGCCGGTCAGTCTGAATCGCAGAGATGGAGTGAAGAATGCAGAGAATGACTCTGACGGACTCTAGCCGGAGTGAATGAGCGTTTTTTATGAGATATGTGAAGCATACGGCGGAAATTCTGCTTTCTATATATTTATATGTCTGATCTGTCTCTATTTATGGAGACAGATAGAGGGGAAGGCTGGTCGAATCGGTCTGAAGGGATGAAAGAACGGAAGCGGGCAGATCCGGACCGAATGGAATGTGAGGGCTGGCTCGGTGTATGGTCAGGCACAGAAAATAAAAAACGCCGTAAGCTTTATAAGCTTTCCCGGCGTGAGAAATCGAGGAATTTGAATTTATCCGGACGGTGCCGGGATTCGGAGTAGTCGAAGAGGACACCGTTATCTAAATAGGTAAAGGAGCGGACAACAACGAGTAAAGAGTTGCCATTGAGATCGAGCAGTTTAGCCTGAGCGGCAGTGACGGGTTCAACGGTGATTTCCTTACGGGCAAAGCCGACCGGCTTGCCTAGTTTCTTTTCTATATATTCATATAGAGAATCTGCTGCAATCTCTTTGGTCAGATCGGGAATGATCTCCGGGTTCATGTAGTTTTCATCGAGGATGACCCGCTGCCCATCATAGGAACGTACACGCTGTATGTAGATCGCAGGCTGCTCCGGAGCAAGATCGAGTTTATGCTGGATCTCCGGATCGGTCGTTTCTTCAAAGCGGGTGACGAATGTCTCGATTTTCTGGTTCGACAGAGAAGCAAGCTCCTTGAATGAAGTCAGACCGGAAGTCGGGAAGGTGACCATATCCATTGGCAGAACACGGGAGCCTTTGCCTTTTTCCTTGACGATTTTCTTGCGCTCATCGAGTAAGGTTAACGCCTTGCGCACTGTATCCCGGCTCGCGGAAAATTCTTCCTGAAGTTCACTTTCACTTGGCAAGTAGGAATTTGCCTTGTAAGTTCCATTCATGATGCGCTCGGACAGTTCGCGGGCGATTTCAACGTATTTGGCCATAGTCTCTCCTTATCTTCATACTCCGCATTCTGCTAAACCATGCAGATCGGACCGGATTCAATCAGAAGGGAAGCTCTGATTTTTTCCTGTTCATGAACAGATATTATTCCTTTTCAAGGCATAGATAAAGCGAAAAGGCTCGTTAAGTTTTTAACGGACCGGGAATAGGGCATAACTTTACTTTTCATTTTCAAATCTTGTGAAAACCGGGAATGGAATTGACTAAACAGGTTAATCTTTTAATATGTTAGGTATGTCCGCATCTAATCAAACACCGAAAAAAGGTAACCAGCCAAAACCGAATACAAAACCGAAAACCGCGCAGAAACGGCGCAGAAAAAGAAGATATGATCCCGTGCGCTTAGGCATCGTCATTGTCGCTGCCCTTGCGATCGTGATCACCCTCATCTTCTCTGTACGTGCCTTATTCCACCGTCCGTCCAAGAAAGACGATGAAAGCTTGGCTTCTTCTAGTGAAATAAGTACCCTTGTCACTGAAATCAGTGATGCGATGGGCAGTGTCGTCAATGGCAGCGCAATGGAATTCAACCTGCTCGATTTTAAGAATAACCTCTATACCGCAGTCGTTGATCAGCCCAACTCACTTGCCGATCTTGAAGCACAGATTAATGACTATCTGACCTCCAAAAATATCAATCCGGCTCAGGTCTCCTGGGCAGTCGAAGACCTTGTCACCAAGGAAATCATCGAATCCAATAATGCCAGACAGAGTTTTACGGCAGCATCCACCTATAAACTGCCGATCTGCGTTTACTACTACGAAGAAATTGCGGCAGGACGTATGAACGCCTCCGATCAGCTCGAATATACCGAAGAGATGCGCGAAGACGAAGATGACGAAAACCTGAACCAGCCGATTCACCGTAAATACAAAGTCGGAGATAAAATCCCGATCGACGAACTCTTGGAAGCTGCACTGTTATATTCCGACAACATCGCCGGACATATGCTCTACAGCAATATGGGCGGATATCAGGAATTCAAGAAAATCGTTGCCAAGTATTCCGACGTTCCGCAGTCCGCAAGCTTCTTTGAAGAATCCAGCAACTCCCTGAACGCCGACTACATGATGCGCCTGCTCGAACACATCTACTACACACCAGGCACATTCAACGACCTCAAATACTGGCTCCAGTACACCGCGTACGATACATTCTTAAACCGTACCGTGCCGGGAACCTATATCCAGAAAATCGGAAATATCAACGCCGTCCGTAATGCGGTCGGAATCTATAACGGTATGACCCCGTTTACTCTCTCCGTCTACACCGAAGTCTCGAAAAAAGACGGTATGGATATTCTTGCCGATCTCGGTGAATTAGTCCTCCGCTATTTTCAGAACCGCTATGCAAGCGGCTTCTACGACGGTATGGACTTAAGCCAGTTCAGTACACTCAACGCTCAGATGTCCAGCCCGTACGACGTCATCGCCCTGCGAGACGGACCAAACGGACAGAAACTCCCGGATATGACCCCGGAAGACCTCAAAAAGATGTCTGAAGCGATCCAGGAAGAACTGAACGGTGAAGAAGGAGAAAACGAAGTCTCTGAAGAAAAAGCAGCTTCGGACAGTAAAACTTCTTCAAAATCCGATTCTCAGACCGAGTAAACACATTCTCAAACGGGGAATGTGAAAATGTAAAAAAGGTGAAAATAAAATGTAAAGCGATATTCACCGAAAAAATGAACCTGTAATATTAATAAATGAAAAAAGCCGTCCTGATTTCTGAGTGGACGGCTTTTTAATGTGCCCAAAGATAAAGCAGAAATGAGAATAAAATCCGGAGGAGGCGAAGAGAATGAAGGAGGTGAAATGAGTTAGAAGTAAATTCACTTCTGTTAAATTTGAAAACGCATCCACCTTTCGTTCACCTTACAAAAAGCACATCATGAACATTTCCATCATGGAATGTATTACCTTATGAGGGTATGAAACGCACTCAGAACTCAATCCCTGAAATTTCAGCCTCGGACCTTCTCGTATACGGAACTCCGTTCCTGCTGATCATGCCTTTTGAATGGACCATGGTGATCGTCATCCTGTTCCTGGGCATTTGGACTTATCAGGGTAAATTAATAAATGTTATCCACAGAACACCGTACATCTACTTGTTGCTTGCCTTTGGAGCACTTCAGGTTCTTTCCTCACTCGTCAGTGAAAATATGATCGGGTTTATCAATGGCATCGGAACTCTGGCGATCATTCTCTTTGTTGCCATGATTACCTCCATGCTCAACGCAAAAAACCTCAATGAGCTGCTCAGACAGACCGGAAAGCTATCCGTTGTTGCGGCAATCGGAGGAATCGTTGAATTTATTCTATTAGCCCGCAGAAACCAGCTAAGTCTTTCCTACAGCCTCTGGGAAATGCCACCACAGTCACGGATCAGCTTCACGTACTTCAACCCGAATCTCTTTGCGACCATGCTAATCTTCTTCCTGATTATCGGAACGTATTTCTTCTTTCAGGAAAAAGATATCCATAAAAAATCAGGATGGGTTGCGATGCTCGCACTGAATTTCGTTGCTTTAGTCATGACCGGCTGTCGTGCCGCACTCGTAGATCTGCTTGTAATCTTCCCGATCTTCTTCCTCTTCCAGAACCGGACAAAACTGTTCTCGGCAGTGGTCGGCGGAGAAGCACTCGGACTCGGAACACTCCTTTTAAACCCTCAGCTTTTCCCTCGTCTGAGTCAGACTGACTCCATCTATGCCCGCATCAGCATATGGCGTGCCACACTTCGCGGAATCCTTGAAAAACCGCTGATCGGCGGCGGGCCTCAGTACTATCAGATGCTCAGTCAGGAAATGGGAAGTGAACCAGCAGCTCATGCCCATAACCTCTTACTTGAACTTCTTCTTAGTAACGGTATCGTTGGCACTATGCTTTTAGGAATGTATGCCCTGCGTACCCTGTATGCGGCGAACCGCTCAAGTCTCGTCAAAGAACAGCCACTATACCGTGCTTTAGTCTTTGCGATGATGGCAGCTGTACTGATTGAAGGCTTGGTTGACTGCACCATTAACTTCCCGGCACCGGCGATCCTGCTCATGCTTGTGATCAGCGCACCAGTTGCCATGGAAGCAAGCCACACCACAAGACCAGTTCATGTTCAGCCTGTACGACATCACTCACCACTGGTTTTTGACTACTTCGTCCAGCCAGTGACACGTACACATAGAGCAGCACTGCAGCCTGCACAGATGCCAAATCAGGCAAGAAGCCAGGTCATTCAGAAACCCACTTATCCCGTCTCACGGATCGGCCCATCATAGCTCGACAAGTCCTAATGGTAGTAAACCAACTCATCAATTAGAAGCAAAACGAGGAACAGAGATTCACATCTCGGTTCCTCGTTTTTTTAATTGGGTGAATGGCGTAGAGGAGCGATATAACGAGACTTCCTGGAGGAAGAAGCTAAGAGAAGACAGGGCGATGGAGAAGATGTAATCAAGCGAGAAGGAGGTAGAAAATCTGGATGCTGATTAGAGAACCGGAATGGGAAATAAGGTAAATACAGTTCTCCGTGGGAAGGAAAAGTGGAACTGCCTAAAAGAAGACCTCTAGAAGGCTAGAGAAGGATGAAACGTTCTGATCTGACAGGATAAAAATCGTTATATAAAGGGAGACCATGTCACACGTGTACAGGGTAACGTAGCAGAAAGATGATTGAGTCCCGTAAATAAGCTGGGAACTGGAAGAAAAGATAAGTTTTAAGGCTATCGAGAGCATTGAGAGTCGATCTGACGCAAGAAATGTTACAAAGGCTAGAAAGCCGTCTTTTCATATGAATGGTCATGAATTGTAACTTTAGATCTACTCAAAAAGATCGAATATCGAAGGGAGAGAAAAACACTTTTGAGAAAAACCTGAACTTGATTTTATTACATATTTGGTATGAGAAGCTCAATAAATTTGAGGATTGAGCAAGTCAATTAAAACGGCGACCACTTATAACCCGACCGGTAATAGATCCAATCTATTCAACGTAGAATGCGACAGAAGGAAATTTTTCTCGTGTTTTCCTGTTGCTGGTATGCAATTTATGACCTCTCTAATAAATACTTAAAATCCGATCATTTACTCATTTTCTGATTTTAGGTTTAATTCAGATCGAATTCACATATGGCTTTTCTTTTTGCGTTTACTGGGTTTGAATTTCAGGATTTTCGATATTTTTTAACCTGTACTATTTTTTAAACCATTACTTTTTGTGCGTTTTAAAATTTTGTTCCCAACTGCTCGAAATTTCGTTTTACTAACGTTTAAAAACAAACTAGTGAATTCGTTTTTGCGGAAAATTATCTGATTTTCCGAAATTACGATGATTTTTTAGAATTTGATCCGGATGTTTGGTATTTAATTACATACATAGCAAAATATAAATAACGGCATCTATAAGCGTTTTATTGCGAAAAAAATTGAAAAAATATGAATAGATATGACAAAAAAAGAAGATTTTATAATTGACTGATAATGAAGACTGAATATCGGATATAATTCAAATACAGTCAAATATATCTGATTATTGATCTGATGATTCATAAAACAATGAGAATAATAACCTGGTAAATGGAAAATTATTCAAATAGAATTTTAAATCTTCATAAACCGCGTGAGTTGAAAATGTTGTAGAAACTAAAAATTGAATAAAAATGAAATAAAATGAAATGTTTAAAGGAGAATACTAAGATGATTCCAAATGAACGGCAGGAGCGAATTTTAAAAATTCTGGAAGAGAAAAAAACCATTTCGAGCGCTGACCTATTGAAAATGATGGACATATCCGAAAGCACTTTAAGAAGAGACTTGATTCTTTTGGAAGAACAGGGAAAATGCGAACGTGTACATGGTGGTGTAAGTCTTACTAAAACTGCAGATGTTCCAAGTACAGGTGATCGGACACTTTCGATCCGCCGAAAGGAGCACAGTGAAGAGAAACAGGTTATTGGAAAAGAGGCAGCAAAGCTGACTCAAGATGGAGATTTGATCTATGTGGATTCCGGAACGACGACCGAAGCACTTTTAAAGGCTCTATCAGGAAATAATATGCATATTGTCACTAACTCGGTTAATCATGCTATCTTGGCAGCAGAAAAGGGTATCAACGTCACACTAGTCGGCGGAAAGTTTAAGAGTTTGACAAATGCCGTTGTCGGTGAGGAAGCAGTGCAATTTATCGAAAAGTACACATTTGATAAAGGCTTTTTTGGAACAAATGCTATAACATCCATGGGAGCGTTGCAGACGCCGGATATTAGAGAAGCAGCAGTAAAAAACAAAGCGATGCGTCAAACACAAGAAGTCTATATTTTGGCTGATGCGACAAAATTCGACTCAACCTCAAAAATTCAATTTGGGACTTTGAATCAAGGAGTTTTAATTAGCAATAAGATTCCTGACTTTCTAGATGAAGAACATCTCTTTATATTAGCTGAGTAAAATCTCACAATAAAATTCAAAACATGATCTATCATATTGAAATTGAAATTAATGGGTGCTGTGTGAATTAATTAGATAAGAGGATAGATCATGTAAATTCTCCGAATAGGCGGAGCAAAATGCTATAGCCCGTTTGTCCGACTTGATCGGCTGGGTAGACCCCCGCATAGGCGGGGCAAAGAAAAGCTGCTGCGTTTCTTCTACTGTTCCTCCGGGTAGACCCCCGCACAGGCAGGGCAAAGTCTTACAAAGTCCTTTATATAAAGCCCCTACATGCAAGTTCGTTGGTATTTTTGTCCAAGAATTTGACCTTTTGAAGTAGATGTCACTTAAGGTGAAGACACATTTAGCTAGATGTGTCTTCACCTATTTTATTTGCTGAAAATCCTAGATATGGATCATAATCAAATAAAACATTGTCAACCTTCAGCTGGTTGTTTTCATCCAAAATGATAAAAGGAGTTTTTCTGAGTTGCTCCGGAATAATTGGAGTCAATACTCTAGTGTTTTGAAGAGTGAATAAGTCGTTTTCTATATCTTCTAGGTTGTTCAGTGGAATACGAATAGATTTAGTCAAGAGCTCTTCCATCACCGAGTTCTCATCAATATTCAAGTTACCATTCTCCCATGAAAAAGGAGTTCGATCCGGGGAAACAACAGTGTTATTTACTTCTTTAATAACTATACATTCCAAGCCGGGTTCAATTAACCGAACAGAGTTTTCTGCATTATTAATACTGTTATAAGTTTCCTGCATTAATCCATTTAATCCCGGATTACGTAATCGGGATTGCCATAAAAAACCGAGTTGGAAATTACTTGCTTTATGTATCTGATTAGATCGTCGGATTTTATAATCCATAGTCTCCTGATCATCCTCGGCTTCATTACACTGATCATAAACTGCACAGACAAGGTCTGGAATATCGTTTGGGAAATTAAATTCTTTAGGTAAATGATCCCTTGTTCGATGGAGAATGAGTTTTGAATAAATGCTTTTGGAAGCCGGGTCATAATCATTTCGGGTATCAAGAATCGTTAAAACTGGTGTGATGAGCTTTTGAGGGCGATTTCCCCGCGGGTGGCGGTGGAGTCGCCCGGTTCTTTGAATGAGTAAATCAATAGGAGCAAGTTCAGTGATCAGGTAATCAAAGTCAAGATCAAGTGACTGCTCGAGTACTTGAGTTCCAACAATAATTACATTATTTCTATCCTCATAAGAACTGCTTTTATCAATGCACTTTAAAATTTGTTTTTCAATATATTGACGATCAGACTGGGTGAATCGCGAATGAAAGTCCATTACTCTATGTGCTGGGAACCGTTGCTTGAGAACGTCAGAAATCTTTTGCGCCTTCTTTACACTATTCACAATAATTCCGACACATCCCCCTTCATCCATTTTTTCGTGGAGAAGATCGCTGATGACCTGAATTTCTTCGGCATCATCAGCATACAGACGTGTTGAGACTTGAATAGTTGAAGTAGGTACCGGAATCTTCTGGTTACTCTGGAAAACTTCACGACCATCCGTATAAATGAGAGAAGGATAAAGGGTATGAAATGGAATTTCTCTCTTTGTGACACTTCCGGTTTTACCCGAGAGATATGAAGAAATAAACTGATCTCTTATATCTGAGGATAGAGTTGCCGATAACAAGATAACCGGAACATTGTAGGTACCTAGCCAGCGTAGTAAATTGTTCAGAAAACTCTGCGTATATGCATCATATGAATGGACTTCGTCTAGAATCACGATTTTTCCTGCCAACCCGGCATGGCGGAAAGCAACATATTTATGACTCAGTGTAGCCATTAAAGCAGTATCGATTGTTCCAAGAACAAAATCTGAAAAAAGACGTAAGCGCGACTGCTGGAGCCACTGATGTGCAATGAGCTTATCATCATCATTTGACTCAACTGAGTTAAGAGATATCGGCAGTTTTTTGAAATCGGTATTCAGTGAGGCATTACTATGTGCTAAAGAGAAAATAATAGGCGAATCAGTCTCTTTAGTTGCCCATTTTTCAAAGCGAGACAGAAGACCATTTGCGGTAGCTTGAGTAGGGAGACCTAGGTAAATGCCACCTGCGCCAGTGTTTTGACTAAATATATCCGCCACTTCCAAAGCTGCTTCAGTTTTTCCAAATCCCATAGGAGCTTCGATAATAAAGAGACCTGGTTCTTGAATCTTTTGTGCAAGATTAATTGCTTCAGACTGTATAGAATTTGGTGGGAATCCAAAAATATCTTTGAATTTTTGTGGAGAAATAATAGGAAGCTCCGAAGTGTGATTCCATACTTTGGTTAGTCCAATTTTTTTTAGTCCCATTTCAGCACGGCTCTGAAAATCTTCTAAAGATAGAACTTGCGCCGGAGGTAGTAACGGGAAATAAGCGGTATTTGATGCTAACCAGTCAGCAAGAGAAAGATACCCTGCCATAATCAGTAAGAGATCTGTGGATAAATCTGGTACCTGACGCATATTAATTCCGGCAATTTCTTGCATTGTGTCATTGACTAAAGTCCAAATCTCAGTCCAATCATCAGGGTGATCATTATACAGCGCATCTGAATACTGTATTAGTTTGCGTCTAAGATTTCTACCGATGACACCCTGTGTTTTGCCATGATGAGCGCCGATTAGGGAAGCAAAACTTTCTAGATAATTCATCTTTAGGATGATAAGCATACCAAGTTCATCATGCCTAGTGTCTGAAGAGTGGGATTTAAGATGACAATCATACTCAGGAGTAAGGCAAAGACCGGTATCTTTTAAAATTCGATATTGGAAAGAGGGGGTGAACTTGCCAATATCATGTAGTACTGCAGCAAAAATAAACAAAGAACGAGTGATATCATGTGATCCAGTAACTCGTTTGAATAACCGCTTTTCATGCAGCGATACACGGGTATCAAAAAGATAAACCATTACGACTCCGGTATCGAGAAGATGGGTATGGACAGGTAAAGTCTTCAACTCATTTTCGCCACAATCTTTTTTGCCGATGAATTGCGCAAGGTGATTCAATTTTTCAAATTGTTTTTTGTTAATAAATAATTCTGATTTTATTACAGGAGAAACAATTTGTGTCATAAGAGAGCCCTCCTTATTACAAAGTTTGAAAACTCATAGAAATTAAACATCCAGCAACGTCTTATCCCCGTGCAGGCGGGGCAAAGCATATCAGCTTGCCTGAAATGAGAGCAAGTCTAGGTAGACCCCCGCGTAGGCGGGGCAAAGCACAAGCTCAAAGAGTGGAGAGATTTCTGCTTGGGTAGACCCCCGCGTAGGCGGGGCAAAGTTGTACTTTTGACACAAAGAAGAGCGCATCAAGGGTAGACCCCCGCGTAGGCGGGGCAAAGAACAAGTGTCTGATATTTCTTTGATGCTAAACGGGTAGACCCCCGCGTAGGCGGGGCAAAGAGTTAGATCCGGTTAAAGAAGTCACTGCCGAAAGGTAGACCCCCGCGTAGGCGGGGCAAAGTTCTGTGCTTGTCCAGCTCTTCTAAAGCTATCGGGTAGACCCCCGCGTAGGCGGGGCAAAGGTTCTGGTGCGCTGCCTTTAATTCGAAAAGCAGGGTAGACCCCCGCGTAGGCGGGGCAAAGTTGAAAATGACACATTAATGATAAAAGACTATAGGTAGACCCCCGCGTAGGCGGGGCAAAGACTTATAGCCGAATCCGCCGTTTGAACCGATCGGGTAGACCCCCGCGTAGGCGGGGCAAAGAACCACTTTCGTTAGCCATTAACCGCCGCTGAAGGTAGACCCCCGCGTAGGCGGGGCAAAGTTCTGGTAATGCTTTGTCTGATGCAAATTCAAAGGTAGACCCCCGCGTAGGCGGGGCAAAGTTTCTTTCCCTTTTCGATGACGACTTTTTATCCGGTAGACCCCCGCGTAGGCGGGGCAAAGACTTATAAAGTGCTTTATATAAAGCACATAAGTGTAAGCAATTAGTCAGTTTTGTCCAAATTTTTGACCTTTACCTTAGATGGATGTTTCATCAACGTAATTCCATCGAAGTCAACAGGTGTCCAATCTGTGCCATAAGTCTTGACTGAAAAGCGCTGTTCTGTCTGGGCTGGATAGATCATCGTAGCTTTCCCTGTACCGATTAAACTACAGACACGACTCCATAGATTTTCTCTGACTCGCTGAGAAAGAAGACCAACATAGACACCAGGTGATACTTCAGCCATCCATTTTGTTACATCACCCCGTAGCTTTGGCGGGCAGGAGGAAAGAGTAAGAACCACCATGTTTAGACGTCCTCCTCTTCATTTCTTTCGTGATACAGAGTCCCAGCGGCTACAGAACCACGTTTTCCGTCCCATAACATAAGAGTGTCTTCTTCAGATGGCGCTTCGACTTCGAGGATAAAGGCGAGATCTTTAACAATGCGCTGCACTAAATGGCTACTTTTCACTTTTTCACGCATAGCTTTCCGGACTCGACTTTCGATGTTTTCCGTAGATTCGGCGACTAGCTCGAATGATAAAGGTAGGGTAATTTCAGCCTTATACAAATCTGCAATATCGTATACAAAAGACATGCTGTGGCCGGTGTGAATCATGCCAAGTCCTGTGGAAAGCCCCATACCGCATATAATAGAGGAACATATTCCATATAGGCACGTATTCGCGACGGACAACGCTCTATTGATTGGAGTTCCGCTTTTAAAATCAGACACTTCATAATCCCGTCTGGTCCATGGAACGCTATAGAGTTTAGAGAGTTTAATGTACTCGTTTTTCATACGGTGTCCTTCTTTACCTCTCAACTGTCGCAAGGTTAAATCAGTTAAATCTTCATCGGGATAGCGGAGACTGTACATTTTTTTAACGGCTTTTAAATGGAAAGTCGGAGAGGATACAATTTTAGCTTGCTGGAGTAAGAGATTAGTGTTCTCCGAGAGAGGTTTCCCGTATCCATAAAACTTGATGCCCGATTCTCCGGTCCAGATTAGCGTAGTGCCGGATTCTCCTAATACCTTGATTGCCTGATGGGTGATCGAGACGCCCGGTCCAAGTAACAAGACAAGAAATGCATGGGAAGGAATTAAAACATATCCTTCCTGATCTTCTGCTTTTAAAGCAGAGTGATCACAAGTGATTTTACAATGCTCTAAATAGATGAAAGATAATCGATCTTTTAACTGAGGTAAATCCTGAATTTCAGGAGGGAGAGTTCCAGTCATGTCATTAAGACCGGATAATTGTCAAAAGCCCCATTCCGTAGGCTTTTTCTCTTCCGATTCCTTTTATCAGTACATTTTTAAAGAGTTCGACATCTTTCACCTTGAGAATCCCTTGATATGTAACTTGCTGAAGTTGAATTGGAGTATTTTGACCATGCTTTCTGACAAAAACAGGGACACTTCGCATAACCCTTGCGGACTCACCTGTAATTTCAAAACCGTTCTTTTCTGACTGAGTGAGAAGCCATTTTAACTGGTACTTTTCTGTAAAACACGGTTTTTTCTTTCCTCTTTTTTCCCCCTCCGCTTTCGGAGCTGTAAAGGTAGGGTTAGCAACTAGCTTAAAGTGCCAGATAGATCCTTCTACAATCCGATTTAACAAAGTGTCGTAATCTTTTTGTTCTGCGTTTTCGCCTGGAAGTCCAAATTGCCTTTCAAGCAATTTGGTGTTTAAAGATTTTTGACTTAGGACGAGTAAATATTGTGAATGCTTTAATTCGTCAATTCGCCACAGCAGGCGACCGTCATCATCCGTCTGCCGACTGGCTTCCAGAGCGGCGTGAAATACTTCCTGGTTTCCCAAAGCTTTGAGCGTGAGTGGAGAAGATAGATTTAATTTAAGCCGGGTTAAGATCATGAGAATTCCTCCATGACATCATGTTCTAATACTTTATCCGCTTCCTCGATCGGAATTCTGATTGTAAATTCAGAGATATATCGAGGACCATATTCACGATGTTTTTCACTAAACGTAATCGGGTCATCAAGTAGGCGTTCCACGAAATTACCATCAGTTCCCGTAAGAAAGATCGGAAGTTCAACTGTACCAGAAGTTTTCTTTTTGCCTTGATAAGGAGTTTGAATTAAGGCTTCTTTTAAAGAAAGGCTAGTAGGAGGATCGGGAACTAGTGGCAGAGTCGGCGGAAAAGCGCGTCGACCTAAATACAGAGGGAAAGCGGGGTGTTTCAAAGCATATTCGATTCTTTCCAATAGTTCTTTAGAAGGCGAAGAAACTCCAACAACAAAAATCGCATCAGATAGGTAATATCGATTTGTGACATATGCCTTTTTAGATTTAGGATTAACAGCTGTATGATAGTCTTTTTGAATTATTCCTGCCTGATCAACTCGAACACCGATTTCAAGATCTCGTAGGAAAGAAATATCATCGCTGCGGTGTAATCCTAAAGCCGCAGCAATCAATCCGATAATCCCGCTTTTTGTGGGGATACGTTCCGTGCGCCTGTTTTCATAAAGTGAGTCGGTTCCCCACGATTGCATAGGCGCAGCCAATCGCAGCAGTAAGGTATACATTAGTGATCCTCGCTTAAGGAATTTTCGATGGCAAGGTTCAGGTTCTCAATTGCGTTTTTGAGCGTTGTCGGGTTGGCTATGGCTTCAAGACAATCTCCGACTGTTGTTTCAAAGACTGGCTTTTCTACAAAAGGAACCAGTGTCTCTTTTACATACTTCGTTAGCTTCTTTGCGGATTTTTCGACATAGCCATTTTCCGAAACTACGGGGACTTCAAATGCTGGGGATAAATTGACTGGTTGATCCGATCGCAAAGCAATGTAGACTGCATCAGGAACTGTCCGGTTAGCAAAACTGTTGGATTTGCCAGATGGCATAGTCAGAACGAATGCTCGAACAAAAGCTTGAACGACTGAATATATATCGTCACCTACAGTTTTATAGAGTTCAGCGAGATTTATATTGGCATAGCGATATAATGTCGAAGAATTAAACTCAAATTCTCCGATAAAACCAGATCCGCCCTCAGGTCTATAATCATCGACCGCGGAAAAATAATCTGATTCTGTTACGACCGCGTGTGTTGAGATGGCATGGCTCACTTGGCATGTTGCTTCATAGTTCAGCGCAGTGTTGGAAGCAACCATTCTTCCGAATAGAATTTGATCGATAGTAGGATACTCGTTGAGAGCGGGTTCTGATTCTTGTGTACATTTTTTTATTAAGTCCTTTTTGGGTTTGTCTTTAAGTCCTTCATAGTTATAGGTCAATGCAATTTTTGCTATGTTTTCTATTTGCTTTTTTGAAATGAAGAACAAAGAGTCAGTTTCCAGAAGACCGCTTTTTTGATTTTTAGTATTCCCGAATTTCAGAACGTCCTTTGTGAAAGCTGCTGCACGATTTTCGGCATTTTCTTTACCATAATCAGGTTGTAACTCAAGGATTTTTTCTGCCATGAGATGAGCTAGATGTTTTGATCGAATCCCAACGTCTTTGCTTGGAAGAGTTGCTTTGAACTCTTCACGTACTGCTTTTTTCTGAGCCTGACTAGACACTCTTGCACGCGTTGTACCGCCATAAATGCAAGTTTTTGGGGCTCCCATTTCATCACGATTGATATTGCTTGCAGGAACGGTTTGTAGAATGTTGATATCAAGGAATAGTCTGTTTTCCATATTTAGTTTTCTCCTTTTTGTTCTAGATCAGATGATTGTTCTTGATCAGACAACTGTTCAAGATGCGAAGCCACACAATAGTCTCTAGCCCACCGCAAATGAACCATTCTTCTGCTTTTTGGATTAGCACACCAAGACAGATGTTCAGCGAGCATCGCAAAATCTAATCCGTTGTTTGTTGTTAAGTACTTAATCATTGGACGAAGTCGTCTTGCAGTCTCTTCGATGGTTTTGGACTGAATCAAGAGTTTCATCTTTGTCCTCACATAGTTTTCTTTGGTTGAATCGTTTTTTAAGAAATTCCCAAAAGCTGTTCCGATTGATACCCCTTTTACGTGAGTCGAAGATTCCCTGTTTCTTTCTCCCTGGGATGCCACTGCATATAAAGTAAGTGCATGGAAGGCGGATTCTTCTTCTGGCGTAAGAACTGGGATGTTAGTTGTTTCATCAATAATTGCTTCTTTAGATTTGTAGGAATCAAACTCAGACAAGATGAACCCCCAAATTTCAGGGGATTCTTCAGGGGATTTTCCTGCAGCATGACGAAGTCTGGCAAGCAGAGCTTTACCTTCACCGTTTTCCTGCTCGCTTTGTAAATAGTCCAGTTTGCCGGATGTGAAGTTACCTACATGAGTTTTATAATCTTTTGGATCTTTATGTTTGGACTCTGACATACTTATCACCTCCATAATTATTTGTTCTGTCCATAAATTTTGCGAAGGAAAGCTCGTGCAAGTCTTTCAGCGTCAAAAACAGATAGTATCTCAAATTTGCTATTTTGTTTTGAATTATTTCCATTCCTGGATTTACCATGTTTGCCTTTTATTGGATCCTGCTCTTTATCAGATTCTTCTCGCTCAATTCTTTTACCAAGGAGAGCATCGGCATTTGATTGATCAAGAGCATCATCCATCTTCATTTGAATGATTCCTTTACAGATGCTATACGCTTCGTTTTCCCATTTTTCACGGAGTTCCCTGATGGACTGAGTGTCCGCACCCACAGTGAGCAGCCAGTCTTTAAAAGGACGATCTAACTGATCAAAGGTATAATCGCTTCCTTCCTGATATTTCTTATCAGCAAATTCAGAGAGCCCTTGAATACTTGCAATATTTTTGAATAAGTAACCAATGTAATTAGCTGCCTTGGACATTTTTTCTATTTCTTCTTCCACTAAATCTCGGTATTCAACTCCGTTTTTATTCAGCAATTTTGGGAAAAAAGTGATGGCTTGAGAAGACACATCGCCAATACAACTGTTATTTGGCCCATAGAATACGCACGGTGAAATAAAAGTAATAGTTTGGTTTTCTGGCAAAACTTGTTCTTCGTCGAGCAATCGGATCCAGTGTAAAACTGATGGAGGGCGAGTCTTCTTCGATTGAACAAAAGAAGAAAAATTACACCAGAGTTTTGGGGTTTTTGGAGTGCCGTTTTTAGATTGGCATTTAGGGAAATAATCATTTGTGTCTTCGTTATATGTCCATAAAGTAAATGGCTCAAAGCAGTGTGTCAGATCAAAGAAATCGCCACCCATTACATCATAATTAATGACATATCCATCTTTTTCATGGAGATCAATTAATCTAGACCGTACTGTCATATAAGAACCAAAGTCATTTGGAGGTTCAATTTTTCGGCGTTCTTTCCAACTTGATGGATCCGCTTCCCAGGTAAATCGATCTTGAGGCCACAGTTCTTCCTTAATAGGGTTGAGAAGAAGACAATTTAACAGTAACGTTTCGAATAGATTGTTTCCTTCTGCGTAGATCTGACAGATTTGTCCTCCAAATCCGGGAAATATTGAAGGCACGTTTTTACTCTTTTTTTTAACTGCTATATCATCAAAGAAATTTATACACAACAAGTATCGAGCTGCTTCCGCGTACGAAATTCGCTCAATTTCGTTGCGATCTCGTTTTAAGAAGAGTCTATGCTTATTGCGACTCTGGGATAAATCCGGAATCATTTTTGCAACTGAATATGGGTCCCCACCTTTAGAAACAGGTGCTTGTCCAAAAGATTTTTTCTCTCCGAAAAGCCAGAAATCATCATAGTGGTCTTCAAAATAGGGATTGAAGATTTCCATGTTGAAGTATCCTTGATCCCAGAATTCCTCAAACCGCAGAAAAGCTTCACGAGAAGAAATTAGTGGGACAAGTTCTCCTTGAGCGCTGTAATTGGACATCTGGCGATGAACAAGTGCAAGAAGCATTCTTAGAATTGCTGCATCGAGGGGAGCAGTTTCACTCGCAATACGCCGTATGGAGTGAGCTTTTTCAAAAACTTCCCGCAAAGACAGCAGAACGTTTGGGTCTGACTCGGTTTCAACTGGAATCCAGTGCTCATCGATTAAATTGAATTTGTTTTTTGTTAAATCCATATAAAATCCTCCTTTCTTAATACTGATCACATGGTTAAAATTATGAATGATACACATTTTAGCAATCATGGCTAATATCTAAAAACGTCCACCTCTATGATAACGTTATTTCTAAGTCTCATAAAGTGATTTATGAATATCATTGCATCTATTCACATTACCCGATAAATTTTTAATCTTAAGAAAAATAAATATCGATGCTCCTATTTCGGCTAGTCAACATGAATTTATCTCTTCTGGGTGAATATTTTTGTGGGATGCCAAGACTCTTGGATGGATGCCATTCTTTTTATCACGATTTAATTAAAAAACACGATGTGACACTATTTATGTCATAGATCAAAAATGTAAAATAGCTTACCGGAAATTGATAAATTGTTAAAACTGAAAGACTGACTGGACTTCGGTATACTGGACTGGAGAATATAGCGGATAAATATGGAGAGTAACTATGAGTATGGAAGTTATGCAGGGATTACTGATCCCGTTTTTAGGAACATGTCTGGGATCGGCATGTGTTTTTCTAATCAAAAAAGACCTACCAACGAGAGTTGAGAAGGTTTTGAGTGGTTTTGCGGCGGGAGTAATGGTGGCTGCTTCTGTCTGGAGCCTTTTGATTCCGGCTATGGAGCAGAGTGAAGGAATGGGAAAACTTGCGTTTGTACCGGCTGCTGTCGGGTTTATGCTCGGCATTTTCTTCCTTCTTGGGCTGGATGAGTTAATTCCGCATCTTCACATCGATTCATCTCAGCCAGAGGGACCTAAATCGCATCTGAAAAAGACGACGCTGCTAATGCTTGCGGTTACTTTACACAACATTCCAGAGGGTATGGCAGTGGGTGTGATTCTGGCAGGATGGATGAGTGGCCAAACTGGCATCACACTAGCCGGGGCAATGGCTTTATCGATTGGGATCGCCATACAGAACTTCCCGGAGGGAGCTATTATTTCGATGCCATTGAAGGTGGCTGGTCAATCGCGTTTAAAAGCTTTTATCTATGGGACGCTCTCTGGCATCGTTGAGCCGATCGGAGCAGAGATCACGATCCTCCTGGCGACGCACATACTGCCTTTTTTACCCTATCTTCTCGGTTTTGCGGCAGGCGCGATGATTTATGTGGTTGTCGAAGAGCTTATTCCTGAAGCTTCACAGGGAAATCATTCCAATGTCGGAACTATAGCATTCGCAATCGGTTTCGTGCTGATGATGGTACTAGATATTGCACTTGGATAAAATCTTTCTTCATTACACTTAACGGAGGTTTCTCATTGAAAGTCTCCGTTTTTTTATGGCTCTTAAATTGAGGAAAAAGAGGGGTTTACGGTCCTTTCAAAGGTGTAAGGCGGTTTGTAAGAGTACGGAATTTTCGTAAGATAGGTCGATGGCTGGAAAAAAATGCCCTTTCTATACTGAAATCATCAACAGAAAGAAGGGTTATAATGAGCGATTTTTATCTGCGCCTTGCGGCACAGTCTTTAAAAGAAAATCGGCGTATCTTGATACCGTTTGTCCTCGGATCAAGTTTTGTGATGGCACTGTACTTTTCTATAGTCAACATCTCAGTGCTACCATCGGTCTATGAAAACGGTCAGATCGGGGCGACTTATTTGAAAATGACAATGGATATGGGAATTGTCGTGATCCGGATATTCCTGTTTATCCTGTTTTTCTATCTCAATTCAGTCTGGCTGAAGCACCGCAAACAGGAAAACGGGGTTCTCACGATGCTGGGGCTGGATAAAAAGCATCTAATCCGAATTCAGATTTATCAGATGCTGATTTGTTACGTTCTATCATTTGTGATTGGAATTCCACTCGGAATTGGTCTGAGTTACGGCACAATCATGATTCTAAAATGGATTATGCCAAGCCTGAGTATTGATTTTCTTGTTTCGCTAGTCGCGATAAAGGAGAGTGCAATTTGGATTGGTGCATGCTATCTGGCGATTACGATCTATTCGGCATATGTACTGATCCGGACCAATCCGTTGGAGCAGGTCAAAAAAGTGGGCGAGAAGAAAATCAAGAATAACTGGATTTTGGCGATCCTCAGTTTCCTTTTCCTGGCAGCGGGCTATGCACTTGCGCTCACCATTAAGGATATTCTTTCAGCGGTATTGATGTTCTTTGTGGCAGTAACACTTGTGATTATCGGAACCTACCTCGCATTTATCTTTGGTTCAACGGTGATCCTAACTCTACTGGAGAAAAACCGCAGGTATTACTACAAAACGAACCACTTTTTAACAGTGTCCACAATGAAATACCGTCTTAAACAGAATGCAAGTTCGTTGGCGACCATAGCCATTTTGTCTACCATGGTCCTGATTACACTTTCGAGTACGATTGCTCTTTTTGTGGGTAACGACGCGGCGATCAACCAGGAATATCCCTTTGCACATACCGTTCAGCTGCAGTCCTATGACGAAGAGCCATTGGAGATTGAGAAATTTGTGCCGATAGTTGTTGCTACTGCTACGTCAGAAGGTCTCGATCCGCAGACTGTGGTGGTTTCACCTAATGGATACGAACTAACTGACGCGGGTGCGGGAGTCTACTTGTTTGATGTGAGCAGCGCAGCACGTTTTGGTCTCGATCCGATTTCTCTAGAAGCCGGACAGGCGATTGCGCTTAGCGATGAAGATCCGCAGACTGAATTTTCTGTGGATGGAAAAAACTTTGAGGTCGCAAAATGGAGTGAGGTTTCTGTAAAGCAGCCGACTTCATCGATGAAGTATGAATACTTAATCGATTTTTCAAAAAATGGTCTTGTAGCGCCGCTTTATAACATCGAGTTTGACGGAGCACAGGCAGCTGAAGTGGATGAGGAACGTGAAGTAGAACTCGCAAATACTTTCGCTCAGGCTCTCGCGCCATATGAGACTGAATCAGAGGCCGCAACTATGATGGTGCGGTATATGAACAAGGAATTAAGCAGACAGATGACACTGAGTCTGTTTTCCGGACTCCTTTTTGTAGGAATTTATCTGTCGTTACTGTTTATGGTTTCCGTAATTCTGATGATGTACTATAAACAGATCTCCGAGGGTTATGAAGATCATGATCGTTTTAAAATTCTACAAAATGTTGGTCTGGAGAAAAAACAGATTAGACGTGTGATTAACTCGCAGGTGATTGCGGTATTCTTTTTGCCGCTGCTAGTTGCCGCAGTGCATCTTTCCTTCGCTTTCCCTCTGATCAATTTAATTCTGTCGGCTTTGCGTCTTCCATACACCAGCATTTTCTTCTGGACGTGCGTTGCTACTATGGCAGTATTTGGTGTTTGTTACTTTGTGGTCTATAAGCTCAGCGCAAGGACCTACTACCAGATCGCAACGCAGTAGAATCAGTCAAGAAATGAAATGCAACTCACTAATATAAATTTATTAGAGATATAAAAAGTCCAATACGATTTATAAGCAGAACTATCGTATTGGACTTTTTCAGTTTTTGTTCATCAACATCAGCGATTGATCGGATTGCTTGAGTCATTGAGCATCGCCAACTTATAGTAAGTTCTTGCGGTCAGCCGGAAGATGATCCAGTAGATCAGCGCAAAGCTCATAAAGCAGCAGGCGAGAACCGCAAAGAAATGAGTAAAACGGTACTCGGCTAGCGCATTAAGGATGAGCTGGATCATCGGAAATGCGAAGAGGATATGCGCTAGGGCAGTTAATAGAGGTGAGAAGAACATGATCCGGACCTGCGAGTTAATAATTCTTCTGATTTCTCTCGGTTCCAGTCCGATCTGTTTCATGATTTTAAACCGTTCGCGGTCTTCCTGTCCTTGAGCGATCTGCTTGAAGTACAGGATCAGGATCACGGCGAGAAGGAAGATGATCGTGACATAAAGTCCGGTAATTAAAACGACTGAATAGGTATAGTCAAGACTTTCCGCATAACTGGAGCGGCTATGGACGAAAACCTGGTCGTCGGGATAAAGTGCGCTAAAAAAGTCCAGAAGGACTTGCTCAACCTCGGGTGCAGATAGAGGCTGCTGGGTGGTCGTAACCAGATCAAAGCTGAGCAGGATTCTATCCTCAGAGCTTGGCTCCAGATTGTTCAGGTCGAGTGCGAGAGCAGTAAATGGTGTGGCATGTTGATACCAGTCGACTTTTTCCTGAGGATCATGATGGATAATCTGGTAAGGTTGATCTCCGATCTTAATTTCATCCAGTTCTTCAAACTGTGAGCCGAAATCTAATATTTCATTTTCTTTGAGCTGGAAATCGGTTCCTAAGGCGGCATTGAGATCATCGAGATCAGCGACGCTGGAAAAGGAGCTGATGACGTCGTTAAAGATGGGCTGAGTGGAGTAATGCAGGATGCGAAGGTTTTTAAATTCTATATTTTGGTCACTAGCCGCTTCATTAATAGCTTCAGTGAGTTCTGCAGTCGTTCTTGGTTCCGGAGACGTGTTTCCCTCGTCTTCTATATACCAGTCTGGCAGCAGAGTGACCTGATAGGCAGAGGGGTAGGTGAGTTTGACGGTCTGACCGATGGAAAGCTCAAGGGAAATTGTTGTCGCACTGGTCAGCAGAAGCATTGTCGATAGAATCGACATATTCGCAAGCGCCAGCGCGTTTTTGCGTAGCTGCAGTTTAATGGTTGACCATGAGATGAAGTTACGGGTTCGGTAGTAAGCATTCTTGTTTCTTGAAAGCAGGTCAAGAAGAATGGATGACCCGTACAGAAAAAGTAGGTAGGTGCCCATGATGACAAGAATGACTGCAAAGATGAAGTTTACGATCAGTTCCGATGGTGTTTTGGTCAGAATGGCTAGACTATATCCCCCGATTAAAGCGGCAAGTCCGATGGACGCAAAAAAGAGGGGTGCTCGCAGCGGCTTTTCACCCATCTGAGTGTGATGCAGCTGTTCGAGTGGTTTTGAGCGCAGCGCAAAGATGATGCTGAGTATAAACATGACCAGGTAACACTTGAAAATAAAACTTGCGGTCCGCCGCCAGGCTTCAAAGCAAAAGAAGAAGCCGAACAGCGGGGAGAGATGCAGGAGTTTGAGTAGAAACATCAGGAGGATTTTCTCGACACAGATCCCCATCAGAGTTCCGGTAACAAGTGAGGAGAGGTAGAAAAGAGCGAGCTGATAGAAGGTAATACGGATCAGCTGCCCTTTTTCCATCCCGAGAAACGTGAAGAGCGCATTTTCTCTTGCCCGGGCTCTATTCCACGTTGAGTTGAGGTAGATATAAAAAATCAGAATAAAAAACTGAAAAAGACCGACGATGCTTTCAAAGTAGAGAGTAAAGAAGGTGGCATCGGTCTGCAGATGCATAGAGAGTGAGTGGGGAAGCGCAAAAACGGAGTACAGCAGCGCAACCAAAATAGCACTCCCTCCGAACAGAGGCAGTGCGGTTCGATAATTCTTTTTGAGTGAGCGCAGGGCTAAGCGGAGGTATAAGGCGCCTTCCATGAGTTTTCCTCCATCGACGCCATGAGCGTCAGGGTATGTGAGATCTGTTCATAGAACTGTTCGCGGCTCTGGTCGGCGCGGTACAGCTGATGAAAGATCTTGCCGTCTTTAATAAAGAGCACCCGTTTGGCATAGCTTGCGGCAGAAACGGAGTGCGTGACCATGACGATGGTCTGGTGCTGCTGGCTGTTCAGGAATTCAAAGAGTTCAAGCAGAGACTGGGAACTTTTGGAGTCGAGGGCTCCGGTTGGTTCGTCGGCAAGCAGCAGATCGGGATGAGTAATCAGGGCACGGGCTGCAGCGCATCGCTGCTTCTGACCACCGGATACTTCGTAAGGGTATTTGAGAAGCAACGGTTCAATGGACAGTTCTCTAGCGAGAGGCATTAACTGTTTAGCCATCTCTGGGTATTTCATCTTGTTGAGGACAAGTGGTAGTAGGATGTTGTCTTTGAGCGTAAAGGTATCGAGCAGTGAGTAGTCCTGAAAGATGAAACCGAGATGGTTGCGGCGGAACGCACTGAGTTCCTTATTCGGGATTGTGGCGGAATCCTGCCCGTTGATATAGATCTTGCCGGCTGTCGGCTGATCGAGAACCGCAAGCAGGTTCAGCAGGGTAGATTTTCCCGATCCGCTTTCGCCCATGATCGCAACGAATTCACTCGGCTCAACCTGAAACGAGACATCATGCAAGGCTTCAACCTGAACGGATGAAAAGCGGGATTTATATATTTTCTGTAAGTTACGGACTTCAAGTAATGGCATATGTTCACCTCTTATGTGCTTTTAGTATAGAAAACAGGCAAACTCCCTGCCATAAGGCGAGCTTACTCTTGCCTTACGCTGCGGTAAGCCGTTTAACTGCGGTAGTAGAGTGCACTCGGAAAGTCGATCCGGGCGACAACACCGGTCTGAGGCAGATCGGAAGAGGATGAAACATCAGATGGATTTTCATCTGTCACAAACTCATCATTTTCTGTTTCTGTCAGATCTGGATCCTCAGTTGATTTCGGGTACTGATTAAAATCCCGGTTTTCAATGGTCAGTGTGCATCCAAGACGCGTACAGATTTTATGAGCTAAGTATAACCCTAAACCGCTTGAGCTGGTGACGTTTGTATGCCCGTTGCGTCCGGTAAAGCCTTTTTCATAGATGCGGGGTAGATCCTCGGGGGCAATCCCGCATCCTTCATCGAGAACGATTAAGCAGTTATGTCCGGTCTGAATAGTAATTGTGCCATGATCGGGTGAATACTTCATCGCATTGGAGAGCAGCTGTTCGATGACATAGGCGATCCATTTGCGGTCGGTATAGACTTCGTCCTGGTCAAAAACGCAGTCGGGAATAAGTTTTCGGGCGATAAAGGTTGCGGACTGTTCGCGTATGAGAGGACGGACGATACTTTCGAGAGTCACTTTCTGGATGCGGTAGTCCGAGCCATCGAGACGGACGTACATCATCGCCTGGGCAACGAAGCGGGAAATGCGGGCTTCGCATTTCGCAATTTCATCGAGATCGGGTTCGGGTAGCGCAAGCTGGAGTTCCATGGCGGCAAGAGGGAGTTTAATCTCATGTGCCCACATCGAGAAATAGTCCTCCAGTTCACTCTGCTCATGGCGTGCGTGTGATTTGACTTCCTGAATCTGACGGGATAGTTCCTGCATTTTGATCACGCAGGCGCGCAGATCTTCGGGGTACTTTTCGATTTCGAAGGTGTCGGACTGCAGCAGGTGCTTAACGTCATGAATGCGGCGCAGATAGAACCCGAGATAAATGACTAACGCAAATCCGCTCATCAGCATGAAGGTCCATGCCAGATCAAAAGGGATCGAAAAGAGCCATGACAGTCCCATCAGCACAAGCCCGCCAACTACCCATGCGACGATGATTAGCCAGTTCTGTTTCCACAGATCATGCAGGTACCGGCGGTACTTGGACTCCAGATTTTCTTCATAATAAGGATCTTGCATAGCGGCTCCTTTCTGTTCCTTTTGTTTATTCTGAATATTTATTCTGAGATAAAATTCAGTCAGTTTTTCGTTTTCGGCATCGCTTTATTCAGTTTCTTAAGCTTTCCGGATAGCACGGATCACCCAGAATCCTTTATCCCGACAGACTCGTTCGCATGTCAGTCCAAGTGACTCCAGATTTTCAAGTGCGCTCTGTGCTCCGTGCTGCTTGCGGATGACGATCCATAAAGATCCATCCGGACTTAAGTGATTTGCGGCTTGTTCAAAAAGGGCATAAATGACTTTCTTGCCGGTCCGGATCGGCGGATTCAGCACGATGGTGTCAAATAATCCCAGATCTTCCGGAATATGATCGGTTTCGAGAACGGTGTGATCGATATGATAGCGGGTATAGTTTTCATCTGCTAAATGGCATGCCTGACCATTGGGATCAATTCCGGTAACGGGGCAGTGCCAGTTGTGAGCGAGGACAACGCCGATGACTCCGGTGCCGCAGCCTAGATCAAGCAAATTCTTGGCGGGTGAGGCATGGTCAAGGACAGTTTCAATGAGAATGCGGCTGCCGGTATCGAGTCCTTCCTTGGAAAAAACACCGGCAGAAGAGAGCAGGGTATAATCCTGATCATGTAGATTAAAGTGGACCTCGAATTCAGTGGTATCGAGATTCGGGTCGGTTTCGTAATAATGAGACATAAAGCACCTCGTATTGTTTCTGTTTCGTTGGTTATTGTATTGTTAAAAAAAGGCAGGGATTCGCCCTGCCTTTTAGTTTACGATATTATTCTTCTTCCGGTCTTTCAACTTTGTAAATTACAGCGCCAAGTGCCGGAACATTGACACGGATACGCCATGGCTGATTCATCATTGGTAGATGGATTGCTTTTACGTTTTCGGTATGATCCGCAATGTTTCCGCCAAATCTTTCCCATTGCGTATTCAAACGCTGTTCGTAGATTCCGCCATACGGAACTCCAAACTGCAAGGTATACGGGTTGGTGGAGAAGTTGATGATGATGACATAAATCTCCTTGTTGCCTTTGCGCATGAAGGAGAAGGTGTTGTGGTCGGCGTCATCGGCATTGATCCACTGGAAGTTCATCGGATCGTAGCCATAGTAGAATGCATCGCTTTCGCAGCAGATGCCGGTCAGTTCACCGAAGAATTTTTCGAACGAGTTGTGCATCGGGTATTTGCGCAAGAACCAGTCGCAGCCTTTCATTTCATCCCACTCGCGCAGCATGCCGAGTTCATTTCCCATGAAGTTCAGCTTCTTGCCTGGGTGAGAGAACATGTAAGTATACAATGCACGAGCCTGAGCGAATTTGTCTTCGTAGCTTCCCCACATTTTGTCCACGATCGTTGCTTTGCCGTGAACGACTTCATCATGGCTTAATGGCAGAATGAAATGTTCGCTGTAGAAGTAGGCCATGGAGAATGTGACGTCATTGTGATGCCATTTGCGGTAAACCGGGTCGAGTTTCAGGTAGTTGAGCGTGTCGTTCATCCAGCCTAAATCCCACTTGTAGTCAAATCCGAGACCGCCGTCTAATGTGGACTTGCAGACATTCGGGAAGTCTGTGGAGTCTTCGGCGATGAGCATGATCTTGTTCTGATATTCCTTATTGAGGGTGTAGTTCATGCGCTTGATGAAGTCGGTTGCGCCTTTGTTTTCACCCATCATCTTGTTGCCTTTCCAGAAGATGGCATTACTGATCGCATCCATGCGCAGACCATCAAAATGGAATTCCTTGAGCCAGTAGTTGGCAGCGGACATCAGGAAGGAACGTACGGATTCTTTCCATAAGTCGAAATTGCTGGTACCCCATTCAGAGTTGGCATCTTCCGGTTTGGTGTATTCATATAATGGTGTGCCGTCAAACTGTGCTAATGCATATTCGTCTTTAACAAAGTGGACAGGTACGAAGTCCATGATGACACCGATACCTGCTGCATGCATGCGGTTGACGAAGTCTTTTAATTCGAGAGGTGTGCCATAGCGGCTTGTTACTGAGAAGAAGCCGGAGACCTGATATCCCCAGGAACCGTCAAACGGGAATTCGGATAATGGCATAACTTCAACGTGGGTGAAGTGGTTTTTATGGCAGTGAACGATCAGTTCATCGACGATATCTTCATAATGGACGAATAAACCGTCTTCGTTCTGTTCGGGGGCGCCTTCCACTTCTTCGACACGGGTGTTGCGGTCGCGCCAGCTTCCGATATTCATTTCATAGATGGAAAGCGGACGGTCAAAGTTTTTCGTACGTTCTGCCATCCATTTTTCATCAGTCCAGCCATCATAGCTCAGATCGCAGATGATGGAGTCGTGTTCAGGGCGCACTTTTGCGCTGAACGCAAACGGGTCGATTTTTTCTACGATGCGGCCTGTGGACTGAGTGATGCGGTATTTATAAGCCTGACCGAGTTTGGCTTCCTTGACTACAGCGGTCCATACACCATCACGGTCTTTAGTCATTGTATCTACGTCTTTTTTCCAATTATTGAAATCGCCGACAATGGAAATCTCTTTCGCATTTGGTGCATATACCGCAAAAAATACACCTTCTTTTTCGGGGTGGGCACCGAAGTATTCAAATAAATTCAGTTCTCTTCCCTGGAAGAAGGGGGTAAGATCCATTTTATTCATGGGTAATCCTCCTCAATTCAAATGTGTGTGATATTCAATCTTTATTTTATCCCAATGCCTGAATATGGAAAGATGCAGATTTGTACTTCTGCACGGTGTTGTCAAAAAATTTTCCAAAAACAGACGATCTGATCCCGCAAATCCGCTTTATTGTATACCGCTTACTTCAGAGAATAAAAATCCTTTTTTTCTGAATTCCGGTGATTTTCATGCAACTTCAAATCGGGATAATTTCACTCAAAAAAACTTTACCATGTTTGTTGAGTTTATCAATAAACATTATGAATGATCTTTTCGGATTCTGCTGAAGTGGTTTGATGAGCGAAAGAACAGATTGGGCTGATGGATTCAAATGTGCAGGGAATGAGTGTAAATCGGATAAGAACTACGGATAAAAACTCAGACAGAATTGTATGAATCCGAGTTTTTTTGAAATAATAAAAATAATGTAGCAATGGTACACTATTTCTAACGGCTCGAACCAAAATCAAGTAAATGAAAGGGGAGAATATGCGTTGAAAAAATTGATTGACTTTAAAGATTATCCTCTTGACATGATCCTTGAGAAATTGTTGATGG